>DAIMGB010000189.1:0-4790 GCA_036724195.1 Thermoleophilaceae bacterium | reverse complement strand
GCGGTGGCCAGTCCGAAGACCGCTCCGAGCGCCGGGTCCTTGCCGTAGGCGCCGCTGCCTATCGCGCCGGAGATGAGCACGACCCCGAGCAGCACGACCGGGACGGCGAGCGCCCGGCGCCGGTCGGGCCGCTCGCCGAGGGCGAGCCAGGCGATGACGCCCACCAGCACCACCTGCACGTTCGCGAGCACGGTGGCGAGGCCGGCGCCGACCTGGCCGATGGAGTGGTGCCAGAAGGTCAGGTCCGCCGCGAAGAACACGCCGGCCACGAGGGCGATCTGCCGCTCCCGCGCGGGCCGTGGGCCATAGCGCTTGCGTTCGCGGTACGCGAGCAGGCCGAGCAGCGGCAGCGCGTAGGCGCAGCGAAACACCGCGGCGGTCGACGGCGACACCTCCGCGAGCCGCACGAGGATCGCCGAGAAGGCGATCACCAGCGCGCCGGCGGCGGCGAACCCGAGCGGCCGCTGGTCCTGGAGCCCAGGCGACGCCACCCGAGCGAGGCTACCGCTCGCCGCTCAGCCCACTCGTTGATCGGCGCAGGCGGGGGACTTCGTTACCCCATGGACCGCAACCAGTTCGCCTGGCCGCTCGTCGTCTTCTTCGGCGCCTCGATCCTCTTCACCGTGGTTCGCAACGCGACCAAGGACCAGGGGACCGCGGTCAGCGTAGGCCTCCAGGCGCTCGTGGGCCTGGCGCTGGTGGGCGCAATCGTGGTCTACGTGCGGCGCCGCTGACTAGCGGAAGCTCGTGCCCAGGCTCAGGCAGCTCAGGTAGGTGTGCACTCGCTCCTTGCCTCCGCTCGGGTTGCGGAAGCTGAAGCGGCCGCCGCGGGCGCCCGAGGGGGCCGAGCTCGTGGCGAAGATGTCGTCGCCCGCTGGCAGCGCGTGGCCGGCGGCCAGCGCGTAGGTGCCGCGCGGGCACCTGAGGGTCAGGGAGCCGCTGCCGACCGTGCCGGACGCCTTCACGCGGCGCAGCTTGAAGTGCTCGGTCAGCGACTGGCCGCCGCGCTTTCCGGTCGCGCGGGCGCCGAGGCAGCGCAGGTGGATCGTGACCGGCTGCGTGGCGGCGCCTGTGTTCTTCACGCGGAAGCCCCAGCTGCGCGAGCCCGGCACGGCGCTGCTGAGCAGCAGCTGCGGCGCCGAGCCGCCGGCGTCGGAGCGGTCGATGCCATAGCCGGTCGGCACGAAGCCCTTGTCACAGGAGGAGCGCGCGACCGTGGAAGAGCCGGCGCCCGGGTGCAGCAGCTCCTTCGTGGTGAAGACCTTGGTGGCCACGTTCTTCAGGCCCGTCGGCAGCTTCAGGCCCAGGCAGCGCAGGGCGACACGGGCGTGCCCGGAGCCCCCGTTCGCCGTGAGGCGAAAGCTCCAGTGGTGGAGATCGCCGGGCAGCGAGTCACGCGCGAAGGCTCCACCGGAGAGGGCGGAGACGTAGCCGGACAGGGCGATGCCCTTCCCGGGGCAGCGCAGCGTCGAGGTCGTGACGCCGCCGGCGCTCACGCTGACGCGCTTCGACACCGTGGACGGGACCGGAGTCGCCGAGGCGGCCGCGGGCAGGAGGGCGACGATCGCGCAGGCGACCGGCAAACCAGCGAGATAACCCCTGAAAACCCGTCCCATCGGGAGCATCCTATGCCCGCATCGCGGCGCTGGCTAACTTGTTCCGGTGCGCTGGCTGGTGGATGGCATGAACGTGATCGGCTCGCGCCCCACCGGCTGGTGGCGCGACCGCCCCGCCGCGATGCGCGAGCTGACCGCCGAGCTCGAGCACTTCGCTCGCCGAAGCGGCGACGAGCTGACCGTGATCTTCGACGGCCGGCCCTTCGACCTGGAGGGCGACGGGGTCGAGGTGCGCTTCGCCAGCCGGCGCGGCAGGAACGCGGCGGACGATGACATCGCTCGGCTCGCGGCGGAGGACGAGGAACCCGGCACGCTCACCGTCGTCAGCTCGGACGCCGAGCTGCTCCGTCGGGTGGAGGCGGCGGGCGCGCAGACACTCGGCGCGGGTGCGTTTCGCCGCCGGCTCGGGGCCTACACCTAGCGCTCGCCGAAGAAGTCCAGGATCGCCTTGTGTGTGCGCTCCGGCGCCTCGAGCTGGGGCACGTGGCCACCGTCGAGCTCCAGGTGGCGGGCCTCGGGCAGCGCGGCCTCGACGTGCCTCATGAAGGCGATCGGCACAAGCGGGTCCTTCTTGCCCCACACGAACAGCGCGTCGGGGGCCAGCTCGGCCAGGCGCGTCCAGAAGCCGTCCTCGCCGTGCGGCTCGTCGAGGTACATGTTGCGCGCCGCCGCGTAGAAGGCGGCGCGGCCGCGCGCGCTGTAGTAGGAGCGCAGGAACTCGTCCACGCCCACGGCCGCCCAGCCGTTCTGGCCGCCGGGGACGATGCGCCGCACGATGTTCTCGGTGATCTGCTTCGGCGCCAGCTGCACGAGGCCGAGCTCCGGCCGCACGACTTTGAGCAGGGGCGCCCAGCGGCGGCCGTTCAGCCAGGCCAGCGCCGGGCTGAGCAGCGCGAGCTTGTCCACGCGATCGGGCTCGAGCATGCCGGCCTCGATCGCCACCCGGCCGCCCATGCTGTTGCCGATCAGGTGCACCCGCTCGATCTCCAGCTCGTCAAGCAGCGAGAAGACGCACTTGGCGAACCACTCCGCGTTGTAGGGCGCGCCGATCGGCTTGTCGGACTCGCCGAAGCCGGGCAGGTCGAGCGCGATCACGCGGTAGGAGTCGGCCAGCGCGTTGACGGTGGGAAGGAAGGAGGCCTTGGTTCCGCCGAGGCCGTGGATGCAGACCACCGGGTCGCCCTCGCCGGCGGAGACGATCGACAGGTTGCCAGCGCGTGAGGGGACGCGGTCGAAGCGGAGCCGGCGCTCCTCGCTCACTCCGCTCGTAGCGGCCAGGAAGCCCACGCCCAGGTGGATGCTTCGCCTGATCTGGAGCTTGCCGCCGCGGAAGGCCTTCATGCCGCCGCGCAGGTCGCCGGCGATCCGCCGCCAGGTGGCGGCGTCGGCCATCAGCTCCGCGTCGGGCTCCGTGCTGGCGCCGCGCAGGCGGATCTGGTCGCGGATGATCTCGGCGTCCCAGGCACCCTGTCCGGCCACCCCCAGCTGGATCCGGGCGCGCCCGCGGGGCACGTCGATCACGTCGGGGTCGTAGCGCTCGAGCAGCGTCTCCAGGGTCGCCGGAGGGGCGCTGCGAGCTCGGTCGGCCACAGACATCGTCCCCCTACTTACCACGCGGACGGGCCGACAACCGCATGTTGTGAGTGGCAGAAAACACAAACCTGACCTACGGTGGGCGTCGCCGTGGAACGGATTCGACGGGGGACCTCGCGTGCGGCTGCGCTTGCGTTGGCCGCCGCGCCGCTGGCGCTGCTGCTGGTGCCGGCTGGTGCACGCGCTCAGGCGGGCCCCACGTTCGAGCACCTGGGGCTGAGTGGACCGGCCGTTGTCGGCAAGGACGTCGACCTGAATGTCGACGCGATCGACAGGACCGCGCCGGTGAGCGGCCTGGTCGTGAACTTCGGCGGGAAGGGCGAGGTGTTCGGCATCAGCGCCTGTCAGCCGCCTGACTCGACCGGCGCGCTGCCCGGCGGGCCCTTCGCGGCGGGCGCGCGCTCGCGCATGACAGCGCCCCACCGCTACACGCGGAAGGGCAAGCGCAGGGTGATCGTGCGGCTGGAGGCGGGCGGCTGCCTGCTGCCGCTGCAGCTCAGCCTGGCGGAGTTCACGGTGCACCCCTCCAAGGATGGGAAGGGGCCGCCGCCGAGCGAGCCCAAGCTCGTGCCTTCGGTGCCCGCCAACATGCTGCCGCTGCCCACGCCGCCGCCGCTGGTCGTGCCGGTGAGCAACCCGTCACTGACTCTTCCCGTCGCCATCGCCGCCTACGAGCCCACCGCGTACGCGTCGCGGCATCGCCGCGGCTGCGCGGGCGCGGGGCGGCGCAGCGGCGGCTCGGCTCGTTCGCGCCGGGCTATTCGCAAGGCTCTGCTGTGCCTGCTCAACCAGCAGCGCCGCCGCTACCGCCTGCCGCGGTTGCGTGCCAACAATCGACTCCTGCGGGCAGCCGAGGCGCACTCGCGCTCGATGATCAGGCTCGGCTACTTCTCCCACGAGGAGCCCGGTGGGGTGGGGATGCTCGTGCGAATCCTGCGGAGCGGATATCTGTCGCGGACGCGCGGCTGGTCGGTCGGCGAGAACCTCGGAATGGGCCGCGGACCGGGAGCGACCCCGAGCGCGATGGTGCGCGCCTGGATGGCGAGCACGCCGCACCGGGCGAACATCCTGGCCGGGAAGTTCCGCGAGATCGGCCTCGGGGTGCTGCCGGGCATTCCCGGCAGCAAGCGCGGCGGCTTGACGTACACGACGGACTTCGGCCGCCGTCGCTGAGAAGTAACGCTCGCGCCCCCACGCGTCGCTGAGCGCTTCCTAGCCTCGCGTGCGTGCGTGAAGAGACAGGACAGGCGAGTGTCGAGTGGATTGGGCTGGTCCTGCTCGTGGCGCCCATACCGCCATCCGGCGACTAACGCGTCGTAGGCGCAGCCCCGCTCGCCCCGTTCTGCCGTTTAGCGAATATCCTTGGCTGGCTGGGCAAGTGACAACTGTCGCGTTTACGCCATATCTACCGGGGGGTAGCAAACGGCCATGAGAGTCGGCTTGGTCCTTGGCGCCGGTGGAGTTCTCGGCGGCGCCTGGCACACGGGAGCGCTCGCCGCGCTTGCGCGCGAGACCGGCTGGGACCCGGGTAGCGCCGAGTACATCGTCGGCACCTCGGCCGGCTCGGTGATCGGCTCGCTG
>DAIMGB010000188.1:2084-4815 GCA_036724195.1 Thermoleophilaceae bacterium | reverse complement strand
GTGCTGGAGCAAACGAAACTCGCCGTCGGTGAGGTCGCTGACCTGTTCGCCGATGCGCGCCTCGCGCCGCGCCAGGTCGAGCTCCAGCGAGCCCGCGTGTAGCACGTAGTCGTCGGCGCCTCCGTGCCGGGGGCGGAGCTGCACTCGCACGCGCGCCAGCAGCTCGTCCAGCGAGAACGGCTTGGCGAGATAATCGTTCGCGCCAAGCTCGAAGCCGCGCAGTTTGGTCTCGAGGTCCGATCTTGCGGACAGGATCAGGACCGGGAGATCCGGCTTGCGCGCGTGCAGCTTGCGCAGAACCTCGAGCCCGTCGAGGACCGGCAGCAGCAGGTCCAGAATGACGAGGTCGTAGGGGTGCGCGAGCGCCCGCGTCAAGCCCTCCCGGCCGTCGTCCGCGACATCCACCGCCATTCCCTCGGCCTTGAGCGCCCGTGCGACGAAGGCCAGGATGCGAGCCTCGTCCTCGATGACCAGGATCTGCATCGGGCTCCTCCGTACGTATCTATACCAGACCAAAGATGACGCGTACATGACCCGGAAATGACACTTCGGTCATCTTCGCGATAGGCGCACTACGCGCGGAGATACTCGGCTCGTCCCTTCCCAGAGAACGGACGGAGAGGGTAGGCTGATGTCGAGCGGCTCGAAGATCGCTGCCATCGCCGGCGCCACGGCCGTCGCCGTAGTGCTGGTCGTGTTCTACGTCGTGGGCTTCCTCGCGGTCACGCCCGCCACGATCGCCGCGCCGGCAGCGCCCGGCGGCGCGCGGCTCACGCTCCAGACCGTCGCCGCCTACGGCCACTCGCCGAACCCGGACTGGGTCTCCTACCTCGTGAAGGACGCCCGGGGGCGCTGGCGGCACAGCACCGTGCTCAAGGTGCCTGCCCACTCGCTGGTGCAAGTGACCATCTACCAGTACGACACCGCGACGGGGCTGCGCAATCCGTTCTGGTCGCAGGTGCGCGGCACGCTCGGGGGCACGATGAACGTGAACGGCAAGCCGATGAACGCGCTGCCGCCCGATGACGCTTCGCACACCTTCGCAGTGCCCGAGCTGGGCATCAGCGTGCCCTTGAAGGGCGTGGCCGACGACGCGAAGAACCAGTGCAGCGCGGCGCCATGCACGCTGGCTCAGGCGCACACCACGATCACCTTCACCTTCCGCACCGGCAACCCGGGCACCTTCCGGTGGCAGTGCTTCGTGCCGTGCGCGGCGAGTTTCATCTTCGGCAACGGCGGGCCCATGCAGACAATCGGCTGGATGGACGGCCAGCTGAAGGTCGTCTGAGCGGTGGCTACCGAAGTCCCCGCGCCGCAGCGACCGCCCGAGCGAATGCACTCGCGGCGGATCTTCGTCATCTGGGCGGTGGCCTCGGTGATCGCCGTGCCGCTCGTGGTGCTGCTGCTCGGTCCGCACATGCCGCCCGGCAACCTGAGCGTGGAGGCGCGCGACCAGCGGCACATCAACACGGTGCTGGCGGCAATCGCCGCGCCGGTCCTGCTCGGAGTCTGGGTGTACTTCATATATGCGTTGGCCTCCTTCCGCCAGCGCGGCGAGGTGATCGAGGACGGCCCGCCGCTCATGGGCCACGCCCGCACGCAGGTGGTGTGGGTGGCGGCCACGGCTGCGATCACGATCGCGCTCGCCGGCTGGGGCACCTACGAGCTGGTCGGGAGCGCGAAGGGAGGGGGCGGCGGGCGGGGGCCCGAGCCGCTGGCCGTGCCCAGCGGCTCGAAGTCGGCGCTCAAGGTGCAGGTGATCGGGCAGCAGTGGGCGTGGACGTTTCGCTACGTGGGCTACGGCGGTGTCGAGACGCCGCAGCTGTCGATCCCGGCCGGTCGGCTCGTGGAGCTGCACGTGACCTCGCTCGACGTCAACCACTCCTTCTGGGCCTACCAGCTCGGAGTGAAGGCCGATGCGATCCCCGGCACCGACAACGTCGCCTTCGTGCACGCGCGTCACACCGGCACCTTCGAGATCCGCTGCGCGGAGCTGTGCGGGCTCTGGCACGGTCACATGCACAACACCGGCGTCGTGATGAGCCCGGCCGCCTTCGCGGGCTGGATCCGCGGCCAGCAGGCGACCAACGCGCCCGCCACCAAGGTGCTCCCGCCGTACGCGCCCCACTACTTCCCGGAGCCCCTGAGGAGGGCCGGCTGAGATGAGGGTTCGGCGCCTGATCGGCTTCAACGCCCTCACCGCGCTGGCGCTGGGGATCGGCGGCTACTTCCTCGGCCACTGGATCGGCACGCGCATCGCGCTCGGCAAGGACGCGCAGATCGCCACGGACCAAGACGACATCGCAATCTTCATGGGCTTCGTGTTCGCGGTGATCGGCTGGCTCGCCGGGCTCGGCTTCCTCAACTACCCGCTGTCGCGCATGATCGGCCGCCCGCCGTCGCTGCGCGAGCAGGAGGAGGAGGGTCCGGGCCGCTACTTCCGCCTCTGCACCGACCACAAGGTGGTCGGCATGCAGTACTTCGTCACGGTGCTGTTCTTCTTCCTGATCGCGGGGCTGAACGGGATGTTCATCCGCGCCGAGCTGCTCAACCCGCACGAGGCGCTCTGGAACGCCGGCCAGTACCTCACGCTCGTGAGCCTGCACGGCACGATGATGCTGATGATGATGTCGGCGGCCATCCTGGGGCCGTTCGGCAACTACTTCGTCCCGATCATGATCGGCGCCCGGCGGATGGCCTTCCCGCGCCTCGAGGCGCTCTCGTTCTGGCT
>DAIMGB010000188.1:0-2074 GCA_036724195.1 Thermoleophilaceae bacterium | reverse complement strand
GATCCTGCTGTCGGCGATCGCGTTCGGCGGATTCCCGACGGGCTGGACCGGATACGCGCCGCTGGCGAACGAGGCGCGCGGCGGCATGGACGCGTACATCGTCGCGTTCGCGCTGATCGGCCTCTCGATGATCATCGTGGGGGTGAACATGCTCGCCACGGTGGTGACCATGCGCGCTCCCGGGCTCACCTGGAGCCGCCTGCCGATCTTCGTATGGGGAGTGCTCTGCACCTCGGTGCTGATGGTGCTGGCGGCGCCCGTGCTGGTCTCGACGCTGGGGATGGTCGCGCTCGACCGCACCGCCGACACGTCGTTCTTCCTGGCCAGCGCGGGCGGTAGCCCGTTCCTGTTCGACAACCTGTTCTGGTTCTTCGGGCACCCGGAGGTGTACATCCTCGCCCTGCCCGGCTTCGGGATCGTGCTCGAGATCCTGCCGGTGTTCTCGCGCAAGCCGCTCTGGGGCTACCGGCTCGCGGTGGCCGGGATGGTCGGCGTGACGCTGCTCAGCTTCATGGTTTGGCAGCACCACCTCTTCGTCAGCGGGATCAACTCCGACCTGCGGCCCTTCTACATGCTCACGACCGAGCTGATCTCGATCCCCACCGGCTTCATCTTCCTGAACGGCATGGGCACTCTCTGGCGTGGGCGCATCCGCTTCACGGTGCCGATGTTGTTCGCGCTCGCGTTCTTCTTCAACTTCCTGATCGGCGGGCTCTCGGGCGTCTTCCTCTCCGACGTGCCGAGCGACGTGACCACGCACGGCAGCTACTTCGTGATGGCCCACTTCCACTACACGATCATGGGCGGGCTCGTGTTCGCCTTCTTCGCCGGCGTCTACTACTGGCTGCCGAAGATGACGGGGCTCTCGTTCAACCAGACCCTCTCGAAGATTCACTTCTGGGGCATGTTCGTCTTCTTCAACCTGACGTTTGCGCCCCTGTTCGCGGCTGGCCTGCTCGGCATGCCTCGGCGCGTGTCCACCTACGCGCCCCGGCTCCAGGGCATCAACATCTTCGTGTCGATCTCCGCCTTCCTGCTCGGGCTCTCGATGCTCGTGTTCCTGGTGAACTTGGTGTACTCGATGATCGTTGCGCGCGTGCCCGCCGCCTCGAATCCGTGGCGCTCGCGCGGGTTGGAGTTCCAGGTGCCGACCCCGGTGCCGGTCAAGAACTTCGAGCGCACGCCGGTGATCGCGTCGAGCCCCTACGACTACGGCGTACCCGGCGCCCCGCCGGTGGCGACGCTCTCCCCGCCCGCTCCGGCGGCGCCAGAGCCGCGGGGGGGTACGTAGCCGTGGCCTCGGAAGACCCGCGCGTCGGCGCGTACGACGAGTTCGAGCCACCCGAGATCCTCGCGCGCAACCTCCACTTGGGGGCGCGCCTGGCGGCGGCGGCGCTGGCGTTCGCGCTGCTCGCGTTCGTGTTCGCCTACCTGTACCTGCGCACGCTGAACAGCAACGGGGATTGGCGTCCAAAGCACGTGGACCCGTCGGGCGGGATCGGCGTGGCGCTGCTGGTCTGCCTCCTGGCGTGCGCACTCGCCTATGCCTATGGGCTGCGGCGCCTGGGCGACGGGACCGAGTCCGGCTGGCGCGCCGGCGCGATCGCCTCGCTCGTGTTCGGGCTCGCTGCCTTCGGGCTGATCGTCGCTCAGTTCGCGTCGATCCGCTTCGGGCCGACGAGCGGCGGCTACGCCAGCGTGTTCCTGGGCTGGCACGCCTTCTACGGGTTGATCCTCCTACTGGTCCTCTACTGGCTCGAGACGATGTTGGCTCAGTCGCTCCACGCGCACACGCAGGAGGTTGTGACAAAGGCCGCGAACGTGGCGGCGCCGTTCGAGGTGATGCGCCCGGCGGGCGACGCGCTGGCGGTCGTGCTCTACGTCGCGGTCGGCTTCGGAGTCCTCGGCTACATACTGCTCTACGTGGCATGAGCGGGCATGCGACAGCCATAGCCTGGGCGCCCGAGGCCGGGCCGGCGCCCGGTCCGTGGCTGCGCCTCGCCGCGCTCTGCGGGGCGCTGGCCACCGGCCTGGCGGTGGCCAGCGGCGCTCTCCACCTCGGCCTCGCGCACCG
>DAIMGB010000187.1:0-4824 GCA_036724195.1 Thermoleophilaceae bacterium | reverse complement strand
CGCTCCTACGTGCCCGCGGGCTACGGCTGGAGCTTCCCGGCGGGCGGCGAGCTGCGCATCGGCGTGGGCTCCTTCGACCCCCGCTACCACGTCAAGGACAGCACCGTGGAGCTGGCCCGCGACGTGGGCTCCGAGGCCGTTCGCTACCAGGGCAATTGGATCCCGCACAAGCTGCGCGAGGCCACCGAGGACGGCGTCTTCTTCGTGGGCGACTCGGCCGGCCACTGCCTGCCGCTGACCGCCGAGGGCATCCGCACGGCCCTGTACTTCGGCATCGCCGCCGGGCGCGAGCTGCGCGCCGTGCTGGCCGGGCAGCGCACGGCCGCCGAGGCGCTGCAGCGCTACGGGGCCTTCAGCGCCTCACACAAGTGGAAGTTCGAGGCGATGCTCGCCGCCCAGCGGCTGGTACCGAGGGTGGCGCCGCGCGTGCTTGCGCGGGCGCTCAAGGGCATCGAGCGCGAGCGGTTCGTGCGCTGGTCGTTCCGGCACTACCTGCAGATCGCGCCGCCGGAGTTCGCCGGGGCGCCGCAGCTACGTCGCCAGCCCGAGCCCAGGCCAGTCCGCCACCATTACGACGGCCAGCTCGCGCAGGGGGCGGTTCCAGCTGTCGGGGGCGTCGTCCCAGCTCCAGTCGCCGGCGGCGAGAGCTGACCGGCCCCGCCGCCCGGGGAAACCGCCCCGAGACGAACGACTAACAGCGGGAGCGGGCCCGTCCGCCTTGGGGGCGCGGGGCAACGCGGTGGACGCGGCCGGCCTGGGAGCCGACCGTGGAAGCGCGTTTTTTAAAACCCGCGGCGCTCGCGGTCCGCGCGGGTGATGCGGGTGGTGCTCTCCCCTGAGCGCCAACGCACCCAGGCGCCGATCGACCAGATCAGGGCGAAGACCAGCGCGCCGATGACCAGACCGGTCGAATTGCCGAAGTCCACCGCCCCGATCGCGGCGAAGAAGAGGAACAGGAGCGCCAGGCCGCCGCTGAGCGCCAGCACGGTCGCCACGATCTCGCGAAAGCGGTTGTGGCGGTCGGCGTAGCGGCGTGGGGGGCCGCCCCGCGGCTCGTCATCCAGTTCGTAGAACGTCTCGGCCACGCTGGCGCGATTCTACTTCGCCACAACCAGGAATGTGCCCGCTGCCAGCAGCACGATGCCCGCCAGGCGGGTCGGCGTGATGTCCCTCTGAGCAAGGCCCAGGACGCCGAGCTTGTCCAGCGTGACCGACATCGCGAGTTGCCCGGCGATCGTCGCGGCCGTCACGCCGCCGGCGCCCAGGGTGCGCACGGCGATCAGCGCGGTGGTCACGTAGATCGCGCCCAGCACGCCGCCCAGCAGGTAGTACCACGACAGGTGGCGGGCCTCCCCCACGTTCCCGAAGCCGCCGGCGAACAGCAGCGTGATGGCGATCAGCACGATCGTGCCGATCGTGAACGACACGGTCGCGGCCGGCAGCTTGCCGACCTTGCCGCCGAGCCCGGCGTTGATCGGCGCCTGCAGCGCGATGAAGCCGCCCGCGACGACGGTCGCGGCCACGGCCACTCCCTGCTTGTCCATGCCTATTTGGCCTCCAGCCAGTTGTCGCCCACGCCTAGGTCGACGCCCAGCGGCGGGTCGAGCTCGAAGGCGTTCGCCATCTCCCGGCGCACGATCTGCGAGGCCAGCTCGACCTCGTCCTCGGGCGCCTCGAACAGCAGCTCGTCGTGGATCTGCAGCACCAGCCGCGTGGACAGCCCGTCGGCGCGCAGGTGGTCGCGGCAGCGCAGCATCGCCACCTTGATGATGTCCGCCGCGGTGCCCTGGATCACCATGTTCACCGCCAGCCGCTCGCCCAGCTGCCGCGTGTGGCTCTGCCGGGCGCGAAGTTCGGGGATGCGCCGGATGCGGCCGAACAGCGTGCTCACGTAGCCGTCCTCGTTGGCCTTCTCGATCGTCTCGGCGATGAAGCGGGCCACGGCGGGGAAGCGCTCCAGGTAGCGGTCGATGAACTCCTGCGCCTCCTCCTGCGGGATCTGCAGCCGGTCGGCCAGCCCGTACGCCGACAGCCCGTAGACGATCCCGTAGTTGACCATCTTGGCCTTCGAGCGCGTGCCGGGATCGACATGCGAAGCATTCGGCATCCCTGCCGAATCCTTCCCGACCTTGCCGCCGAGGATCTCCTCCGCCGTGGCGGTGTGCACGTCCTCGCCCCGCCGGAAGATGTCCTTCAGCACCTCCTCGCCGGCGATATGGGCCAGCAGCCGCAGCTCGACCTGCGAGTAGTCGGCCGAGATCAGCTTCGTGCCCTCGCCGGCGATGAAGCAGGCGCGGATCTCGCGGCCCTGCTCGGTACGGATCGGGATGTTCTGGAGGTTCGGGTCGGTGCTCGACAGGCGTCCGGTGGTTGCCGCGGTCTGGTTGAAGGTGGTGTGCAGGCGCCCGTCCTCGTCGATCAGGTCCGGGAAGGCGTCGAGGTAGGTGGACTTCAGCTTGGTGAGCTCGCGCCACTCCTCGATCAGCGGCACGATCTCGTGCTCGTCGCGGATCGCCTGCAGCACGCGGGCGTCCGTGGAGAAGCCGGTCTTGCCGCGCCGCTTCTTCGACAGCCCGAGCTGGTTGAAGAGCACCTCGCCCAGCTGCTGCGGAGAGCCGATCGTGAACTCGCCGCCGGCCAGCTCCCAGATGCGCCGCTCCAGCTCGTCGGCCAGCTTGCCGAGCCGCTCGCTGATCTCGCGCAGGCGCTCCACGTCGAGCCTGACGCCGGCGCGCTCCATGTCGATCAGCACGTCCACGAGCGGCAGCTCGACCTCGCGGAACAGGCGCGTCAGCCCGTCCTCCTCGAGCCGCTCGGCCTGGCGCTCGGCCAGCGCGCGCGTGGTCACGGCCTTCACGGCCACCCCGTCCGCGCCGTCGACGCTGGCGCCCAGGCCCTCGTCGGTGGTCAGCTCCTCGAGCGGGTAGCCGCGCCGGGCGGGGTCGATCAGGTAGGCGGCCACCAGCGTGTCGTGCTCGAGCGGCAGCGCCGCGGCGGCGCCCAGCCGGTGCACGGCGCTCTTCCAATCGTGCGTCACGAGCGGCTTGTTGTCCCAGGCGAGCGCGACCGCTGCCAGCGTCTCCGCCTCGCCCACCAGCACCTCGCGGCCGCCGGCGTAGGCGGCGAACTCGAGCGGCGTGTCGCCCAGGTCCAGCTCGCCCTCCGGCGGCTCGGGCTTCTCGGCCACGAGAGTGGCGTGCTCGCCCTTGAGCGAGGCCAAATCGGCCGCCTGAACGCGCCGCGCGCGCACCTCGATCTGCTCGGCCGGCCGCTCGCGCGGAGCCGCCTGCTCCTCGTCGCCCAGCGCCTCCTCCAGCCGCCGCAGCGGGTCGCGCAGCTCGAAGTCGCGGAACACCTCGCGCAGGCGGGAGCGGTCAGGCTCGCGGGCCACCGCCGCGTCCAGGTCCACGTCGAGCTCGATGTCGCGCACGGCCGTGGCCAGCTGCTTCGACATGCGCGCGTCCTCGGCGTGCTGGATCAGGTTCTCCTTGCGCTTGGCACCCGAGATGTTCTCCACGTTCGACAGCACGCCCTCGAGGTCGCCCCACTCCTGGAGCAGCGTCGAGGCCGTCTTCTCGCCGATGCCGGGAACACCGGGGATGTTGTCCGACGTGTCGCCCTTCAGGCCGGTGAAGTCCGGCACCAGCTCGGGCGGGATTCCATAGCGGTCGATCACCGCCTCGCGGTCGTAGACCTTCGTCTCGGTGATGCCGCGGCTCGTGGCCATCACGCTCACGCCGTCGCCGATCAGCTGGAACAGGTCGCGGTCGCCGGTCACCACCATCACCGGGATGCCCTTGGCCTTGGCCTGCTCGGCCAGCGTGGCGATCACGTCGTCGGCCTCGTAGCCGTCCACCTTCACGTTCGTGTAGCCGAAGGCGTCCACCAGCGGGTGCAGGTGGGGCCACTGCTCGCGCAGCATGTCGGGGCGCTCGCGGCGTCCTGCCTTGTACTCCTCCGAGACCTTGTCGCGGCCCGACATGCCCGCGTCCCAGACCACGAGCGTGGGGTTCTGGCCGTGCTCGGTGAGGATCTTCACGAGCATGGAGGCGAAGCCGAAGATCGCGTTGGTGGGGAAGCCCTTCGAGGTTGCGATCGTCTCCGGCAGCGCGAAGAAGGCGCGGTATACGAGGCTGTTTCCGTCGATCAGGAAGAGCTCGCGGGGCGTCTCGGCAGCCACCGTTTCACCCTAGCGTTACCGCCTCCTTATGCTTGGCTCCATGGCCGGAACCTCCGCCCAGTTCTCGCTGACGCTGCGCGTCGAGCTGCCGCAGCGCCCGGGCGGCGTGCTGGGCAAGGTCACGGCGGCCATCTCGCGCGCCGGCGGGGCCATACTCGCGGTGGACGCGGTGGAGGCGCGCGCCGACGGCATGCTGCGCGAGATCACGGTGGAGTGCTCCAGCTCGCACCACCGCGGCGAGGTCATCTCGGCCGTGCAGGCGGTGCGCGGCGTGCGCATCGACGAGATCATCGACCGCACCTTCGAGGTCCACCGCCGGGGCAAGATCCATACGGGCCTGAACCTGCCGCTGAAGTCGCGCGACGACCTCTCGATGGCCTACACGCCCGGCGTCGCGCGCGTGTGCACAGCGATCGCCGAGAACCGCCAGAAGGCGTTCAAGTACACGATCAAGGCGAATACGGTGGCCGTGCTGTCCGACGGGACAGCCGTGCTCGGCCTGGGCGACATCGGGCCCGAGGCCGCCATGCCCGTGATGGAGGGCAAGGCGATGCTGTTCAAGGAGTTCGGCGACGTGGACGCCTTCCCGATCTGCCTGAACACGAAGGACCCGGACGAGATCGTGGAGACCGTGATCCGCATCT
>DAIMGB010000186.1:0-4855 GCA_036724195.1 Thermoleophilaceae bacterium | reverse complement strand
CCAAGGTCACCGACCAGGCGCTGCAGAAGAAGACGCCCGTCGTGAACATCGACTCGGGCACCGACCCGCAGCCGAAGCAGGTTCCCGTCTACGCGACCGACAACGTGCAGGCGGCGACGAAGGTGCCGGACATCCTGGCCAAGAAGCTGGGGTCGAAGGGCGGCAAGGTGGCCTTCATCCCGTTCCAGGCCGGCACGGTGACCAACGACCAGCGCACCCAGGGCTTCAAGCAGGGGCTCAAGAAGCACCCCGAGCTGAAGCTGGTGGCGACGCAGTCGAGCCAGAGCGACGTGAACACCGCCCTGCGCGTGACGCAGGACATCCTCACGGCGCACCCGGACCTGACCGCGATCTTCGCGGCCAACGAGCCGGGCGTGATCGGCGCCGCGCAGGCGGTCAAGCAGGCCGGCAAGCAGGGCAAGATCACGATCGTCGGCTGGGACGCGGCGTCGGATGAGGTGAAGGGCGTCCAGGACGGCGAGATCACCGCGCTGGTGGTCCAGAACCCGTTCCGGATGGGCTACGACGCGACGACAGCGGTCGTGGGCAAGATCCGCAAGGGCACGACGCCGAAGAACGAGGACACCGGCGTCACGTTCGTCACCAAGGCGAACATCGACCAGCCCGCCGTCCAGGCGCTGCTGAAGCCCAGCTGCCAGAAGCCGCCCAAGCTCGGCTCGGGCTGAGAGCGTGGCGGGCAGGTCGTCCGGCAACAGCATGAGGGAGGTGGCCGGACGAGCCGGTGTCTCGCCGGCCACCGTCTCGCGCGTGCTGAACGGCCACGACAACGTGCGGGAGGACTATCGCGCCCGCGTGCTCCAGGCGGTCGCCGAGCTCGACTACCGGCCCAACCGGCTGGCCCGCAACCTGCGGCGCCAGCGGGCGGACATGATCGGGGTGGTCGTCTCGGACATCGAGAACCCCCACTTCAGCGAGTCCGTACGTGCCGTCGAGGACGCGGCCTACCGGCACGGCTACCGGGTGCTCCTATGCAACACGGACGAGACGCCAGACAAGCAGCGCGCCTACCTCCAGATGCTCGCCCAGGAGCGGGTGCTGGGGGTGATCCTGTCCCCGTCGGACCCAGCCAGCGACGAGATCGCCGAGCTGCTCGACCTAGGGATCCCCGTCGTGGCCCTCGATCGCCAGGTGACCGACGAGCGAGCCGACACGGTGGTGGCGGACAACGTGGCCGCCGCGCGGATCGCGACCGAGCACCTGGTGGCCGCAGGACACCGGCGGGTGGGCCTTATCGCCGGCTCGCCGGGCGTCGAGACGGGATCAGAGCGCCTACAGGGCTACACGTCCGGGATGCGCGCCGCGGGGCTCGAGCCGATGGTCGCCTCGGGACGGTTTCGCATGGAGGAAGGACGCACGGCGACGCACGAGCTGCTCGCAGACGAGTCGCCGCCGACAGCGCTCGTGGCGGGCAACAACCTCACCGCTGTCGGAGCGCTCCAGGCGCTGCGCGAGGCCGGGCTGGCCGTCCCCCGGGAGGTCGGGCTCGTGGCGGTCGACGACCCGTTCTGGGCGGAGCTGACCGACCCGCCCCTCACGACCGTGGCGCAGCCCGTGCGGGCGATGGCTCATAAGGCGATGTCGTTCCTGCTCGAGCGGATCGAGGGACGCCGCGCCGAGTCCCGCCGGGAGGTCTTCCCGGTAGAGCTGCGACAGCGGCGTTCCTGCGGCGTGCCGCGCGCGGAGAGGCGGGCCTAAGCCCGTGGCGCGCGTAGGGATCCTGACCGTGTCCGACGGCCGGCCCACCGTCTATGCCGAGATAGAGGAGTTCGCCACCTCCACCCAAGAGCGGCTCGCGGGAATGCTCCGCGAGCTCGGTCACGAGGTGCACACGGGCGAGCGCGTCGTGGGCGCGAGCGAGGTCGCCGTGGCGGAGGCGCGGCGGCTGGCGGCCTGGCGTCCCGATCTGGCCGTGATCAACATCCCGGTCTGGGCCTTCCCGCATTTCACGATGCTCGCCGCTCGAGAGCTGCCGGGTCCGCTGCTGCTGTTTTCGAGCCTCGATCCCAAGTACCCCGGCATGGTGGGGATGCTGGCCGCGGGCGGCGGGCTCGACCAGATCGGGCGGGTACACGCGCGCGCGTGGGGCGAGGCCGGGGACTCCGAGGCGGTCGCGCGGGTCGACGCCAACGCGCGCGGCGCCATGGCCGTGAGGCGCCTCGAGGGCAGTACGTTCGGGCGCATCGGCGGCCGCCCGATGGGCATGTACACGGCGGTCGCCAACACGGATCAGTGGATCGACAAGTTCGGCGTGGACGTCGAGGAGATCGACCAGTGGGAGCTGGTGCGACGCTCGGAGCGTGCCGATCCCGCTCGCGTGCGTGCGGGGCGCGAGTGGCTCGAGCGCCACGCCGCTGGGGTCCACTACGACGGCCGGCAGCTCACCCCCGAGCTGCTGGAGCGCCAGATTCGCTCCTATTACGCGATGCGCGAGCTGATCGACGAGAAGGCGCTCGACTTCTCAGGCATCAAGGCGCAGCCCGAGCTTACGGACAACTTCGCGACGATGGACGTGACGGAGGCCTTCCTCAACGACCCCTATGACTGGGAGGGGCCGAAGGCCGTCCACGTGTGCGCCACCGAGGCCGACATGGATGGCGCGCTGACGATGCAGCTGCTCCACACGATCAGCGGCACGCCGGTGCTGTTCGCTGACGTGCGCCACTATCACGCCGATCGCGGCATCTGGGACCTGTGCAACTCCGGCCAGCACGCCACGTGGTTCGCCGAGCGCTCTGATGACCCCGCAGAGAACATGGGGGGCGTCCACCTGTACCCGGAGAGCTTCTACTTCCCGGCCGGGGGCGCATCGATCCACCACCTGGCAGCCCAGGGCGAGCTGACCTTCGCGCGGCTGACGCGGCTCGACGGGCGCTATCGGATGCAAGTGCTGGCCGGGACCTTCGAGCGTTACGAGAGCGCTGTGAACGAGCGGTTGATGCGCGCGTCCTCGTACGAGTGGCCCCACGCCTTTGCCCGCTTCGCCGCTCCTGCCGAGGACATCCTGTCGCGCTACGGGTCCAACCACATCCATGCCGTCCCGGGCGACCGCGTCGCCGAGCTCCGCGCGGTCTGCCGCTATCTCGACATCGACTTTGACGGCATCGGCGACGTCGCGTGAGCGACCTCCTGCTCGGCATCGACATCGGGACTGCGAGCTCGAAGGGCGTGCTCGCGAGGCCCACCGGCGAGATCGTGGCCACGGCCGAGCGCGCCCACGAGTTCGCGGTGCCGCGCCCGGGCTGGGCCGAGCACGATGCCGAGGCGGTCTGGTGGGACGACCTCGTGGCGATCTGCCGCGAGCTCGCACCGCCCGACGAGGCTGCGATCGCGGCCGTGTGCGTCAGCGGGATCGGCCCGTGCTTGCTGCCCGTCGACGAGACCGGCCGTCCGCTGCGCCCGGCGATCCTGTACGGGATCGACACGCGCGCCACCGCCGAGATCGACGAGCTGAACCGCCGTTACGGAGCAGACTCGATCCTCGCGCGCGGCGGCTCGCCGCTGACGACGCAGGCAGTGGGCCCGAAGCTCCTGTGGCTGCGCCACAACGAGCCCGACGTGTTCGAGCGGACGCGGGGCTTCCTGATGGCGAGCTCGTTCGCAGTCGAGCGGCTGACGGGCGAGTACGTCTTGGACCACCACTCGGCGAGTCAATGCGATCCCCTGTACGACATCCACGAGTCGCGCTGGATCGAGGAGCTCGCCGACGAGATCGCGCCCGGCGTGCGCCTCCCGCGTCTGCTGTGGCCGGCGGAGGTGGCGGGGCGGGTGACGCGGGGGGCGGCGGAAGCGACCGGGCTTCCAGAAGGCACAGACGTCGCCGCCGGGACCGTGGACGCCTGGGCGGAGGCAGTCAGCGCGGGCGTGCGGAAGCCGGGCGACACGATGTTGATGTATGGATCGACGATGTTCATCGTCGAGGTTCTCGCGGAGCCTCTCTCGCACCCCAAGCTGTGGTCGACGAACGGGGTGTTCCCCGGCACCCCCACGCTGGCCGCCGGCATGGCCACCTCCGGCGCGCTGACCGCTTGGCTGAGGAAGATCGCTGGCGAGCCCTCGTACGACGAGCTAGTACTAGAGGCGGCCGCCACCCCGCCAGGCGCCGACGGCCTGGTGGTGCTCCCGTACTTCGCGGGAGAGCGCACGCCGCTGTTCGACCCTGCCGCCCGCGGGGTGGTGTGCGGCCTGACGCTGGCCCACGGCCGCGGCCACCTCTACCGCAGCCTGCTCGAGGGCACCGCCTACGGCGTGCGCCACAACCTCGAGGCGATGGACGACACGGGCGGCGGCACGCGCCGCCTGGTGGCAGTCGGGGGCGGCACGAAGGGCGGCCTCTGGACCCAGATCGTCTCGGACGTCACCGGGCAACCTCAGGAGCTGCCACGGCACACGATCGGCGCCAGCTACGGCGACGCCCTGCTCGCCGGGATCAGCGCCGGGCTCCTCGACACCGACGCCGACTGGAGCGAGGCCGCGGAGACCATCATGCCCGACCCGCGCACGGCTGAACTCTACGAGCGCCTCTACCGCCTCTACCGGGACCTCTACGGGGCGACCCGCGACCACACCCACGCGCTGGCCGAGCTCCAGGCCGGAGACAACATCCGTTAGCTCCGCCTGCGCGGCGGGGCGCGCGTCGCCTGTGGGGTGCGCAAACCCGATCCGGTCATGCTGCCGCGCTGTATTCGTGGATGAGCCCGCCGAGTCGATCCCGCCGACGGACGTGGAACGGCGTCTGAGGAGCTAAGCGGAGAACGGGTTGCGGCCGCGGCGGGACGAGTCCGAGACCGCGATGCGGACGATGTAGCGGTCGACGTAGACGCGCAAGACCCGCCCG
>DAIMGB010000185.1:4245-4859 GCA_036724195.1 Thermoleophilaceae bacterium | reverse complement strand
CGCGATCGGCCAGGAAGCGCTTCACGCGCCGGTCTTCCAGGGAACGGAAGGAAATCCCTGCAAAGCGGGCACCCGGGCGCATGAGCTCCCAGGCCGCGGGCAGTGCGCGGTCGATCTGGCCCAGCTCGTCGTTGACCGCGATGCGGATGGCCTGGAACGCGCGCTTGGCGGGGTGGCCGCCCGCGAATCGCGCCGGCGCGGGCACGGCGGCGGTGATGACGTCGACGAGCTGCTGCGTGGTCTCGAACGGGCTGTGGTCGCGCTCGCGGACGATGGCCCGGGCGATCGGCCCGGCGTAGCGCTCGCCCCCCAGCTCACGCAGGATCCGCGCGAGCCGCCGCGCGTCCCATTCGTTGACGATCTCGCGCGCGTCGAGCTCTTGATCGGGGTCCATGCGCATGTCCAGCGGCGCGTCGTAGGAGTAGGAGAAGCCGCGCTCGCGCGTGTCGACCTGCATCGACGACACGCCGAGGTCGAGCAGGACGACGTCGGCGAGGACGCCCTCGTCGCGCAGCTCGGCCAGGCCGGTGGCGAAGTCGGTGCGCAGGAAGCGCGTGCGGCTCCTCGCGCCCGCGGCGAACTCGTCGAAGCGCTCCTCGGCGTCGGGGTCGCGG
>DAIMGB010000185.1:3508-4235 GCA_036724195.1 Thermoleophilaceae bacterium | reverse complement strand
CGCGTCGACCGCGACCTCGCCCGGGCCGGGAGTGAGGAGGTCGATCGCCTCCTCTGCCAGCACGGGGACGTGACGCGCGGTCATCTCAGCCAGCATTGCTCAGGCGTGCCTGGATGGCGGCGATGTCGTCGGGCAGGCTCTCGCGCCGGCCGCGCCACAGCTCGGGGCTCCACAGCTCGAGGCACTGGCCCACGCCCATGACGACGACGTCCTTGTCGAGCTTGGCGTGCTCTACGAGGAACGCCGGGACCATCACGCGGCCGGCCGAGTCCAGCTCGACGTCGGCGGCGCCGCCGTTGAGGTAGCGCTCGAGCGTCTCGCGCTCGGTCGACAGCGGGTGCAGCGCCTCGAGCGAAGACCGCACGTACTCCGCGTAGTCCTCGCGGCGCCACAGCGCGATGCACCCGGCGATCCGCATCGAGAGGACCGCCCCGTCGCTCAGTGAGCCCCGCAGCTTGGCGGGGACGGTGAGGCGGTTCTTGGCGTCGAGCGAGTAGTCGAAGGTGCCGCGGAAGGTCACTGCGAGGGCTCCTGGAAGAGACAGGAACCGAGGTGGAGAAGTGGGAGGAGCCTCTCCACCCCGGTTCGCTGGGGGCACTTGTACCCCACAAACCCCCACTTGGCAAGCCTAACTGCACATTTTCTCCCACCGCGTCCCATCCACGTGCTTCGCCCACCCCCTTCGGCAGGCGGCCGCTCGCCCGCCGCTGACTAGGATCAGCGCCAT
>DAIMGB010000185.1:0-3498 GCA_036724195.1 Thermoleophilaceae bacterium | reverse complement strand
GAGACGGCCCAGGCCGCATAGCCTTCGGGGAGGCGGAGGGAGCCGACGGCGGCGAGGGAAGCGGAAGAGGCGGACGTCGCGCCCGCGACCACGCGCCACGCATAGAGCGCGCCCGGGGACAGGCGCATGATGTCGGTCTCGAGGCGGCCGCCCGCCCGCCGCTGACTAGGATCAGCGCCATGTCCACCACCTCCCTTCGCCGCCCCATCGCGGGCGTCACGCTCGCCGCGTGCGCGGCCCTCGCCCTCGGCACGACGGGATGCGGCAGCAGCAGCGGAGGCGACGAGAACGCCGATCCGGCGAAGGTCGTCCCGTCCGGCGCGCCGATCTACCTCGAGGTCACCGTGCGGCCCCAGGGCGCGCAGAAGGTGCAGGTCACCAAACTCCTGCGCGAGGTCATGCGCACCAACGACCCGGGCGCGCGGATCGCGAAGCTCGTCAACGCCAGCAGCGGCAAGCTCGACTTCAACAAGGACGTCCAGCCCTGGCTCGGCCGCAAGATCGGCGTCTTCTTCACCACCTTCTCGGGCGGCGCGAACGGCGCGGCCATCGTCGCGACGAAGGACACCGGCAAGGCCAAGGCCGCGCTGGACAAGGACGCCAAGACCGACGGCAAGCCCGACAAGAAGGGCTCCTACAAGGGCGTCGACTACACGCTGACCGGC
This sequence comes from Thermoleophilaceae bacterium, assembly GCA_036724195.1. Lineage (GTDB taxonomy): Bacteria > Actinomycetota > Thermoleophilia > Solirubrobacterales > Thermoleophilaceae > DATACN01. The sequence goes on along the minus strand of DAIMGB010000185.1, from coordinate 2,833 downwards.
AGCGACGCGCAGGGCATCGTGGGCAACTACGCGGTCAGCGGCACGCTCTCGGCGTTCAAATCCGTCGTCGACACGCAGAAGGACTCGGGCAAGGCGCTCACCGCGGCCCCCAACTTCACGCAAGCGCGGCGCAAGCTGGGCTCGGGCGGACTGGCCTTCCTCTACGCCGACCCGAGCGGACTGGTGTCGGCGATCGCGTCGTCGTCGAGCATCCCGCCAACCGTCGGCCCCGCACTGCGCCAGGCCGCCGCGCAGATCGGCGCCTCCAGCGCCGCGGCGAAGGTCTCTGCGGTCCCGGAGGCGTTCGTGATCGACGCGGCCGTCCTCGGCCTCAAGCCCTCCGCCACCCCATCCGGCGACGCGCCGGCCGCGCTGGCCAAGCTGCCGGCCGACTCGTGGCTCGGGGTGGGCATCGGCGCGCTGGGCCCGCGCGGCTCCGCCGCGCTCAAGCAGGCCCAGCAGCTCAGCGGCCTCGGCGGCATCGACCTCAACACCGTGCTCAAGCAGCTCACCGGCGGCCTCGACATCCAAAACGACCTGCTCAGCTGGATGGGCGACGCCGGGATCTTCATCCGCGGCACGTCGCTGGGCGACCTGGGCGTGGGCGTCGAGATCCAGTCGACCAATGCGGCCAAGTCCAAGGCGGCGGTCGGGAAGATCGCCAAGCTCATCCGCCTCAAGGTCAAGTCGGCGAAGGTGGTCCCCTACCGCGGCGGCGGCTTCGACGCGGCGATTGCGGTCGTGCCGGCCGCGAAGACCGCGAGCGCGATCGGCAACGGCGTCGTGATCGGCGACAAGGGCTCGACCTTCGTCATCGCGTTCGGCACGAGCGGCGTGAGCCAGGCGCTGAAGCCCACGGCGACGCTCGACAGCAACCCGGACCTCAAGAAGGTCGCCGAGAAGCTCGGCGACGTGAGGCCGGAGCTGTTCTTCAGCATGTCGCCGTTTTTGACGTTCCTCGAGGGCGTCGGGATCGGCTCGCGGCCGGGCTACGTGAAAGCCCGCCCGTACCTCCAGCAGTTCACCGCGATCACCGCGGGCGCCAAGCGCGAGGGCGGCGTGGCGCGGGCGCGGCTGGTCATCGGGGTGAGGTAGCGCCTACCTGAGCTCCAGCGTGGCCCGCTGCCGCACCGCAAGGGCGGCAGACTCGTCGGCGGTGATCCGCGTCGGATAGCGGTGCGGGTCGGGGTCACTCTGATCCATGTGGGCATAGGCCACCACGTACAGGTCGCCGGACACGACCCAGCCGTCGCGCACCGGAACCTCCCAGCGCAAGCGCTGCGGCTTGGTCCTGCTGGTCAGGCGAACCGCAGAGCAGTAACGCGCAGCCGGCCTCGAGTTCCAAGCGTCGGCGCTGAGCGCGGCGAACAGCTTGTCGCGGGGGATCGCCGGGTGACCGGCGAAGTGCACGTTGCGCTGCCGCGGCCACCAGGCCGTGCGAGCGCTCGCGGGAGTGGGTCCGCTCGCCCCGGCGATCCGCCGGTCGATGTCCAGGTGCTTGCGCACGCCGATGCGGCTGCGTACCCACGGATCCGTGTGACACACGCCGACCCACGGGCCGAAGAAGTCGTGGGGCATGTTCTGCGCGCGAGTGCAGTCGGCCATCAGGCCGGGAGCGATCTCCACATGGAAGTCGTTCGGCCTGGCGCTTTCGACCTCGTAGACCGGGACGGTGACCGAGTCGCCCATGCGCTCGTTCCAGGCGTTCTCCGTCAGCACCAGAAGCTGCACGACCACGCTGCCCGGGATCCTTGCCTCGTAGAGCGAGCCGCAGAGCGGCCCACTCACAGGATGCCGGCCTCGACCCCGGCGAGCACCGAGGCCCTGATGGCCTCCGAGCGCTCCCGGTCCTCTGCCAGCTCGTCGTAGGCCCTGATGCGCTCCTGCAGATCGGCCTCTTCGGTGAGTCGTGCGTCGGCGTACAGAGCCAGCGCCCGCAGGCGTTCGGAGCCAGATGCGCCAGCGGAGACCAATCCGGCTCGCCTTGCAGTCTCCAGGGCGCGCTCGACCTCAGAGTCGCGCTTGGTGTAGATGCGCTGGCTCATCCCACGGCGGAGCATACCGCGGTGCACCGGACGGTGCAGCAAATGCACCGTCCGGTGCTCCAGCCAAGTCGGTCGGCTCACGTGAGCAGCGCCTGGACGACGGCTGCTCCCACGAGCAGCAGCACGCTCGGGACGAGCAGCAGGGCGACGACGAGCTGGATCTTGGGCGCGGCCTTCGCGGCGTGCTCGGCCAGGGCGCGGCCCTGCTCGGCGCGGGCGTCGGTGGCCAGCGCGCTCAGCGCGGGCCCGAGCGGCGCGCCGTGGCGCTCGGAGCGCTCGACAGCCGCGACGAGCGTGGCGACCGCCGGCAGGGGCGCGCGGGCACGCAGGCGCCGCAGGACCTCGTCGCGCGGGACGCCGAGGTCGGACCGCGCGGCGGCCGCCCGCAGCTCGGTGCCCAGGACGCCGCGGTGGCGCTGGCCGACGTCGCCCAGGGCCCGGCCGACGGGCAGCCCGGCCTCGACGGCGACGCGCAGGAGGTCGAGCACGTCGGGCAGCTCGCGCGCGATCGCCCGCGAGCGACGCTGGGCGCGGCGTCGCAGCCAGAGGTCGGGGCCGAGGAACCCGGCGACGGGCGCTCCGAGTCCGATCGCGACGCCGAGGCGCCCGGGCGCGGCGGCGGCGGTCGGCACGGCGACGAGGAGGGCGAGGAGCGCGCCCCCGGCCTTGACCGCCATCAGGTCGGCTGGGCTCAGGTCGAGCGGGTCGCCGGCGGCGGCCAGCCGCGAAACCAGATCGGCCGGCGCGCCGCGCCGCGCGGACATGCGACGACCGATCCGGGCCAGCAG
>DAIMGB010000184.1:0-4873 GCA_036724195.1 Thermoleophilaceae bacterium | reverse complement strand
CTGGCCGGCGGCGACGCCGCGATCGTGGGGGTGATGCTCGAGTCGTTCCTGGTCGAGGGCCGCCAGCAGCTCGACGGGGCCGCCGAGCTGACCTACGGCCAGTCGATCACCGACGCGTGCATGTCGTGGGATCAAACCGTGGGCGCGATCGACGAGCTCGCGAGCGCCGTGCGCGCCCGGCGCGACGGAGGCTGATCCCGGCGCGATGAGGATCGCGATCCTCGGCGTCGGCCTGATCGGCGGCTCCATCGGCCTGGCAGCGAAGGAGCACGCCGGCGGCGCAGAGGTGGTGGGCTTCGGGCGCAGCCCGGAGCGCCTCGAGCGCGCGCGGGAGCTGGGTGCTATCGACGTGGCCGCGGACTCGCTGGAGCAGGCGCTCGACGGCGCCGACGCCTGCTTCGCCTGTGGGCCGGTCGGCACCCTCCCCGAGCAGGTGGCGGCGGCGCTCGCGGCTGCGGGCCCCGGCTGCGTGGTCACTGACGTGGGCTCGACCAAGCGCAACGTGGTGGAGAGCACCGACGACGAGCGCTTCATCGGTGGCCACCCGATCGCCGGCGCCGAGACCTCCGGTGTCGGGCACGCGCGCGCCGACCTCTTCAACGGCGCCGTCTGGTACCTGACCCCCGGCGAGCGCTCCTCAGGCCTGCTCTACGAGCGCCTCCACCGGCTGCTGGCGGGCTTCGGCGCCCGGCCGGTGGCGATCGACGCCCAGCTGCACGACTGGATACTTGCCGGGGTCAGCCACCTGCCGCACGTGCTGGCGAACGTGCTCGTGTCGCTGGCGGCGGACCAGCTCCACGCCGAGGGCGAACCGCTCCCTCACGTTGGGCCGAGCTTTCGCGACACCACGCGCGTGGCGGGGGCCAACCCGGCGATCTGGACCGACATCTTCCTGGCCAACCGCGAGGCGCTGCTCGGGCAGGTGCGCGAGTTCGGGCGCGCGCTCGAGGACGTGGAGCGCTGGCTCGAGGGCGGCGACCGCGAGGCGCTCGACCAGTGGATCGGCTACGCGGCGGACAGCCGCCGCCAGCTGCTGGAGGCCGACCTCGAGGGCGGCCCGGTGCACGAGCTGCGCCTGACCGTGCCGAACCGGCCGGGTATCGTCGCGCAGGTGGCGCTCGCGCTCGGCAAGGGGGACGTGAACATCGTGGACATGGCGCTCGCGCCCGCTCCCGACATGCAGTCCGGGGCGATGACGCTGTGGATCGCCGGCGACTCCCAGGCGGCCCGCGCCGCGGAGTTGATCGGCGAGCTGGGCTTCCCCGTAGCCGAGTCGTGACCTCGACGCGCTTCGAGCCGTCGGGGCCGCTCCGCGGGGACTACACGCCGCCGCCGGACAAGTCGATCTCGCACCGGGCGGCGCTGTTCGCGGCGATGACGGACGAGCCGGTCACGATCAGGAACTACCTCGACTCGGCCGACACCCGCTCCACGCTCGACGCGCTTCGCGCGCTCGGCGCGGGCGTGGACGAGGACGCCACGCAGGGTGGCCTCGTGATCCGCGGCGTGGGCCTGCGCGCCGCGCACGAGTCCACCGGCGGCCTGATCGACGTGGGGAACTCCGGCACGCTCCTGCGGCTGCTGCCGGGGTGGCTCGCGGGCCAGCCCGGCGGCAGCTGGGCGCTCGACGGCGACGAGTCGATCCGCCGCCGGCCGGTGGACCGCGTGGTGGAGCCGCTGGCCGCGATGGGCGCGTCGATCGAGGCCCGCGACGGTCGCTTCACCCCACTCACGGTGCGCGGCGGCGACCTGAAGGGGATCGAGTACCGGCTGCCGGTCCCGAGCGCCCAGGTGAAGTCGTGCCTGCTGATCGCCGGCCTGCTGGCCACGGATCCCACCACGGTCATCGAGGAGCGCCACAGCCGCGACCACACCGAGCGCCTGCTCTCCTGCGCTCGGGTGCCGGTGGAACGCGAGGGCCTGCGCACGCGCGTGCACGCGGTGGACGAGCTCGAGCTGGACTCGGTCGAGGTGCCCGGCGACCCGAGCTCCGCCGCGTTCATCGTGGCCGCCGCGGCGCTCGTGCCCGACTCGCGCGTGGTGGCCTCGAACGTCGCGCTCAACTGGACCCGAACCGGCTTCCTCCGCATCGCGGCGCGGATGGGCGCCGTGATCGTCGGCGACCTCGAGGAGCCCGGCACGCTGTCCGACGAGGAGCCCGTCGGCGAGCTCGACCTTGCCTTCTCCGGGCTCGAGGGCACTGTGGTCGAGCCGGACGAGGTGCCGCTGGCGATCGACGAGCTGACGCTGGTGGCCCTGTTGGGTGCGTTCGCCGAGGGCGAGACCACGGTGCGCGGCGCCGAGGAGCTGCGGCTGAAGGAGTCCGACCGCATCGCCGGGGTGGTGGAGGGCCTGCGCGGCCTGGGCGCGGACATCGAGGAGGCGCCGGACGGCTTCGTGGTGCGCGGCGACGGCACGCCACTGCGCGGGGGCGTGATCGACGCCAAGGGCGACCACCGGATGGCGATGCTGGGGGCCGTGGCCGGGCTGGCATCGGCCGAGGGCGTCGAGGTGGTCGGCATGGAGGCCTCGGCGGTCTCCTATCCCGGCTTTGAGCGCGATATCGCCGCGTTAGCTGGCGGATAGCCTCAGGCTCATGGTGGTCGCCATCGACGGGCCCGCGGGTGCGGGCAAGAGCACGGTTGCGCGCGCGCTGGCACGCGAGCTCGGCTTCACCTACCTCGACTCGGGCGCGATGTACCGCGCCGTGGGGCTGATGACGCTCCGCAACGGCGGGGCGGCGTCCGAGCAGGCGGAGCGGCTGGAGCTCGAGCTGGGCGACCGCGTGATCGCCAACGGCGAGGACGTGACCGAGGCGATCCGCGCGCCCGAGGTGAGCGAGGCGGCCTCGAAGGTGGCCACCAATCCGAAGGTGCGCGCCGCGATGGTGGCCAAGCAGCGCGAGTTGATGAGCGAGGGCGACTGGGTGGCGGAGGGGCGTGACATCGGCACCGTGGTGGCGCCCGACGCCGAGCTGAAGCTGTTCCTCACCGCCAGCCCGGAGGAGCGCGCCCGGCGCCGCGCCGAAGAGCTCGGCACCGACCTGGAGACCGTTCTGCGCGACCAGACGCTGCGCGACGCGCAGGACTCGGAGCGCGAGCACTCGCCGCTCGAGCTGGCGCCCGGGGCGGTCGAGCTGGACACGAGCGGGCTCGGCGTGGACGAGGTGGTGGAGCGCATCGCCGGGCTCGTGGCCGACGCGCGGTCTCGATGAGCGAGTCCGCGCGCAGCCGGCCGAGCCGGCCGCTTGCGGCGAGGCGGCCGAAGGTGGCCGTGGTGGGCTACCCGAACGTGGGCAAGTCAACGCTCGTGAACCGGCTCTCGGGCAGCCGCGAGGCCGTGGTGCACGAGACGGCCGGCGTCACCCGCGACCGCAAGGAGATCGACGCCGACTGGAACGGCGTCGGCTTCACGCTGGTGGACACCGGCGGCGTGGACGCGGAGGACTCGGGCGAGATGGGCGAGGCCATCCGCAGCCAGGCCCGGGCGGCCATCGAGGAGGCCGAGCTGGCGGTGCTCGTGGTGGACGCGCGCGCTGGGCTGCGGCCCGGCGACGCCGAGCTGGCCCGTGAGCTGCGCGCCGGCCCGGTGCCGGTGATCGTGGCCGCCAACAAGGTCGACGAGGGCGCGCAGACCGGCATGGCGGCGGAGTTCTACGGGCTCGGCCTGGGCGACCCCGTGGCGGTGTCCGCCACGCAGGGGCTCGGCACCGGCGACCTGCTGGACCTGGTCGTGATGCGGCTGCCGAGCGTGGTAGAGGAGGAAGAGGACACCACCCGCCTGGCGGTCATCGGGCGCCCGAACGCGGGCAAGTCCTCGCTCGTGAACCGGCTGCTGGGGGAGGAGCGGGTGATCGTGACCCCGGTGGCCGGCACCACGCGCGACTCGATCGACACGCGCATCGAGTTCGACGGCCGCCCGGTCACGCTCGTGGACACCGCCGGGCTGCGCCGCCGGGCGAAGGTGGCCGGCACGATCGATTACTACGCCCAGATCCGCTCCGAGCGGGCGGCCGAGCGCGCCGCGGTGGCGATCGTGGTCTGCGACGCCGAGGACGGCGTGACCGCCGAGGACCTGCGCATCGCCGACCTGGCCATGCAGAACAAGTGCGCCACGGTGATCGCCCTCAACAAGTGGGACGTCACGCGCACGGACCTCGAGGACGCGAAGGCCCGGGTCGGGCAGAAGCTGCGCCAGCGACCGCCGGTGATGGCCGTGTCGGCGAAGTCGGGGCGCGGCCTCAAGCGCCTGGTGGCGGAGGCGCTGCAGCTGGCGGACCGCTCTGGGCAGTTCATCCAGACCGCCGACCTGAACCGCTTCCTGTCCGACGTGCAGAACGCTCGCCAGCCCCCGGCTCGCCGCGGAAAGCGCCTGCGGATGTACTACATGAGCCAGTTCGAGACAGACCCGCCCCGCTTCGCGATCCAGATCAACGACCGCAAGCTGATCACCCGCGACTACGCCTACTTCATCGAGAACCGCCTCCGCGACCGCTACGCCCTGCAGGGAGTGCCGCTGATCATCGACTTCAAGGGCCGCGACCGGGACGGGCGCTGAAGCCCCTTGCCGCTACCCTTCCCCGGCTCATGACGACACCTGCGCTTTCAGACAACGAGTACCTGTTCACCTCTGAGTCGGTCACCGAGGGCCATCCGGACAAGGTCGCCGACCAGATCTCCGACGGCGTCCTCGATGCCGTGCTGCGCGACGACCCCAACGGTCGCGTAGCGTGCGAGACGCTCGTGAACACCGGCCTCGTGGTCGTCTCGGGTGAGATCTCCACCGACACCTACGTGGACATCCAGGACATCGCGCGGGAGACGATCAGGCGCATCGGCTACACCGACGCCGACCTCGGCTTCTCGGCCGACAG
>DAIMGB010000183.1:0-4882 GCA_036724195.1 Thermoleophilaceae bacterium | reverse complement strand
GCCTTGGCGAGTGCCTGCACGTGCTCGTCGAGCTGCTCGTCCGGCTCGTCCGCGTTTCGCAGGTACACGAAGACGCGGTCGTCGCCGTAGCTCTCGGGGTCGCCCAGCGGCTCGTCGGCCACCGGCAGGATGCCCTTGCCGTGCTTGCCGGTGGACTCGGCGATCAATTGCTCAACCCACAGCCCGAAACTCGAGATCGGGTCCGACACCACGAAGGTGAGCTTGTCGCGGCCCTGGAGGGCCAGCTCGCCCATCGCCACGCCCAGCCACAGGCCCGAGTTCGAGGAGCTCTGGTCGAAGCTCGTGCAGTTCTGCTCGGCCACCTGGGCGCGGTGAAGCAGCGCCTCCACGTTCACGCCCGCCAGCGCCGCCGGCACCAGGCCGAAGAACGACAGCACCGAGTAGCGGCCGCCGATGTCGGGATCGTTCTCGAACACCCGCCGGAAGCCGCGCTCGCCCGCGAGGTCCACCAGTGGGCTGCCGGGATCGGTGATCGCCACGAAGCGCTTGCCGTCGCCGCCCGAGCGCTCGTAGAAGTAGCGCATGTGGGAGAGCGTCTCGATCGTGCCGCCCGACTTCGAGGACACGAGGAAGAGCGTCTTCTCGAGGTCCAGCGAGCGCTCCAGCTCGAGCACCGCGCCGGGGTCGGTGGAGTCGAGCACGTGCAGCTCGAGCCCCCCGGGGATGTCGCCGAAGCTGCGGCGAATCACCTCGGGGCCGAGGCTGGAGCCGCCCATGCCGAGCAGCACCACGTCGGTGAAGCCCTCGCCGCGCACCTCGTCGGCGAACTCCCGCAGCTCGCCGGCGTGCTCCAGCATCTTGTCGCCGATCGTGAGCCAGCCCAGGCGGTTGCTGATCTCGTCCACGCCCGGGCCGCCCCAGAGCGCCTCGTCGTGCTTCCAGACGCGGCTGGCCACCTGCTCCTCGGCCGCCTGCTCCACGCGCTTGCTGATGGCGGGCTCCAGGTCGTCAGGAATCGAGCTCTCGATCGTGGGCGGCCGCCCTGTCACGATGCCCTCGCGCGTCATCTCGATGCTCTCGATCAGCGCGTCGTAGGGCTCCACGAACTTGTCGATGCCGTCCTTGAGCAGCTTGTCGGTCACGTCGTTCATGTCGATGCCGGCCTCGGTCAGCGCCTCGAGCTCGGCGCTCGGGTCCTCCTCCGCGGTGGGGGCGTTCACCTCGAGCTGCTCCCCGCAGGCGCGCAGGGTGGGCATCGGCATGGTGTTCACGGTGTCGGGGCCGATCAGCGTCTCGACGTACTTGGTCTCCGGGTACTTCGGGTCCTTGACGCCAGTCGAGGCCCAGAGCGGGCGCTGCACCAGGCAGCCTGCCTCGCGCAGCTCCGCGAAGCGTTCGCCACGGAAGACCTCCATGAAGATCCGGTAGGCGTCGCGGGCGTTCGCAACCGCGGCCGTGCCGCGCAGGTCCTCGCGGCCCAGCCCCTCGAGGCGCTTGTCGACCTCGGTGTCCACCCGTGAGACGAAGAAGCTCGCGACCGAGCGCACGTCGAGCGAGTCGCCGGCCTGGCGGCGCGTCTCCATCGCCTTCAGGTAGGCCTCGATCACGCGCCCGTAGGCCTCCGTCGAGAAGAGCAGCGTGATGTTGATGTTGATGCCGTCGGTCAGGCACCGCTCGATGGCCGGGATGCCCTCGTCGGTGCCCGGGATCTTGATCATCACGTTGGGGCGGTCCACGCGCTTCCAGAACTCGCGGGCCTGCTCGATCGTCCTGTCGGTGTCGTGAGCCACGGCGGGCTCGACCTCGAGCGACACGAAGCCGTCGGCCCCGTCCAGCTCGTCCCAGACCGGCCGCAGCACGTCGCAGGCCATCTGCACGTCCTTGATCGCGATCTCCTCGTAGATCTGGGTGGCGTCCAGCCCGTTCTCGGCGGCCTCGGCGATCTGGTCGTCGTAGTCGCTCGAGCCGAGGATGGCCTTCTCGAAGATCGCCGGGTTCGAGGTGACGCCGCGCAGGGAGTCCTCGCGCGCGAGCCTTTCGAGCTCGCCGCCGGTGATCAGGCTGCGCTGGATCTGATCGAGCCAGGGGCTCGTGCCGGCGGCGGCCAGGGCCGCGAGCCGCTCGTTCACATGTGTTTCGACGCTCATTGGTTGCTCCTATTGGCGAGCCGCTCGACCACATCCTTACCGCGGTCGGCGATCGCCTCGGGGGTGAAGCCGAAGTGCTCGTAGAGGTCCGGCTGGGGCGCGGAGGCCCCGAAGCTCGTCATGCCGATCGAATCGCCATCCTCGGTGGTCCACTGGCGCCAGCCGAGCTCGGAGGCGGCCTCCACCGACACGCGCGCGCGGCAGTCCGGGGGCAGCACGCTGTCCTGATAGTCGGCGTCCTGCTCGGCGAAGCGGTCGAGGCAGGGGGCCGAGACCACGCGCGTGGCCACGCCGTCGGCCTCCAGCCGGTCGGCTGCCTCGACGCAGATCGACACCTCGGAGCCGGTGGCGATCAGGATCAGGTCCGGCGCCTCGGGCTCGTTGTGGGAGTCGCGCAGCACGTAGGCGCCGCGCTCGATCGCGTCGTCGGGGATCGCGCTCGGGTTCTGCACGGGCAGCCCCTGGCGCGACAGCACCAGCGCCACGAAGCTGTCCTCCTCGCGGATCGCGAAGCGCCAGGCCAGCGCCGTCTCGTTGGCGTCGGCGGGCCGCACGGCGTAGGTGTTCGGCTGGGCCCGCAGCGTGGCCAGCTGCTCCACGGGCTGGTGGGTCGGGCCGTCCTCGCCGAGGCCGATCGAGTCGTGGGTGTACACGGCGATTGACGGCAGGTGCATCAGCGCCGCCAGGCGCACGGCCGCCTTCTGGTAGTCGAGGAAGTTGAAGAAGGTCGAGCCGAAGGCGCGCAGGCCGTGCAGGTTGAGGCCGTTCACGATCGCGCCCATGGCGTGCTCGCGCACCCCGTAGTGCACGTTGCGGCCGCTGAAGTCGTCGCGCGTGACCGAGCCGCCGTCCTCGATCACCGTCAGCGTTGACGGCTCGAGGTCGGCGGAGCCGCTCACCAGCTGGGGCACCCGCTCGGCCGCCCACTGGATCACCTTGCCGGACGCCTTGCGCGTGGCCATCGCGTCCTCGTCGACGCTGAAGCTCGGCAGCCCCTCCTCCCAGCCGTCGGGCAGTTTGCGCTCGGACACCAGGTCGAGCTGGGCGGCCAGGTCGGGCTCGGCGCCGCGGTACGCCGTGAGGCGCTCGCTCCACTCGGACTCGAGCTCCCTGCCGCGGTCCACCGTCTCGCGGTAGTGCGTGAGCACTTCATCCGGGACCAGGAAGTGGGCGTCGGGATCCCAGCCGTAGAACTCCTTGGCGGCCCGGACCTCGTCCTCGCCCAGCGGCGAGCCGTGCGCCTTGTAGGTGTCCTGCGCGTTCGGCGCTCCGTAGCCGATGTGCGAGCGCACGATCACGAGCGAGGGGCGGCCTGTCTCGCCGGCGGCCGTCTCCGCCGCGTTCACGAGCGTGTCCACGGACAGGTCCTCGCCCACGTCCTGCACGTGCCAGCCGTAGGCCTCGTAGCGCTTGGCCACGTCCTCCGAGAAGGCCATCGAGGTCTCGCCGGCCAGCTGGATGTGGTTGTTGTCGTAGAACACGATCAGCTTGCCGAGCCCCAGGTGGCCGGCCAGCGAGGAGGCCTCCGACGAGATGCCCTCCTGGAGGTCGCCGTCGCTGGCGATCACGTAGGTGCGGTGGTCGACGATCTCGTGGTCGGAGGTGTTGAAGCGGGCGGCGCACATCGCCTCGGCCAGCGCCATTCCCACGGCCATCGAGAGGCCCTGGCCGAGCGGGCCGGTGGTGGCCTCGATGCCGGGGGCCTCGCGGTACTCGTACTCGGGGTGGCCGGCGGTGGGCGAGCCGAGCTGGCGGAAGTTCTTCAGATCGTCGAGCGTGAGCCCGTAGCCGGTCAGGTAGAGCACCGAGTAGAGCAGCATCGACGCGTGGCCCGCCGAGAGCACGAAGCGGTCGCGGTCGGGCCAGTCGGGGGTGGACGGGCTGTGCTTCATCACCCGCGTGTAGAGCGCGTAGGCGAGCGGGGCCAGCGCCATCGGCGCCCCCGGGTGACCGGAGTTCGCCTTCTGGACGGCGTCCATCGACAGCGTGCGGATGGTGTTGACGGACAGCTCCTCCAACGTCCGCTTGTCGGTGGCCGTGGCCTCTGTCATCTCGCTCCTTCTGTGGTCGATTCCGTCTCCGCCTCAGTATCGCGGTTGCCCGCCGCAAGCTCCTGCGCGGCCAGGACGCCCGCCCCGATCAACCCCGCCTCCGGGCCGCCCCGGGCCAGCCCGATCGTGACGCGCTCCCAGAGGGCGGGCAGTGCCCGCCAGCCGGCCTCCTGCTCGGCGTGCTCCAGGAACAGGTGCGCGGCGCCGGACAGGCCGCCGCCGATCACGAACAGCTCGGGCTCGAACACGTTCACGAAGCCGGCGATGCCGATGCCGAGCATGCGCCCGAAGCGGTCGAAGATCCGCAGCGCGTCGGGGTCGCCCTCGTCGGCGGCCTTCACCACCTCGTGGCCGGACACCCGGCCGTTCTCATCGAGCGCGGCGTGCATGCGGCTGTCGGGCCGGTCCTGGGCCAGCTCGGTGGCGTCGCGCTCGAGCGCCTGGCCGGAGCAGTAGGCCTCCAGGCAGCCGTAGTTGGGGCAGTTGCCCGGGCAGGGCGGCCCGTCGGGGTTGATCGAAAAGTGCCCGAGCTCGGCTCCCAGGCCGTTCGCGCCGCGGAAGATCTTGCCGCCGATCACCACCCCACCGCCCACGCCGGTGCCGAGCGTGAGCATCACCAGCTCGCTGCTGCCCACCAGGCTCGACTCGGCCAGCGCGGCGCAGTTGGCGTCGTTGTCCACGAACACGGGAGCGCCGAAGCGGCGGCCCAGCTCCTCGCGCAGC
>DAIMGB010000182.1:0-4886 GCA_036724195.1 Thermoleophilaceae bacterium | reverse complement strand
CCTCGATCGAGTCGCCCTGCACCTCGGCGTAGAGCACGTAGCTGCCGCCGCCGAAGTTCACGACGTTCAGCACGTCGATGTCCTGGCGCAGCTCCTGCTCGGACACCTGAAGCGACTTGCGCAGCTCGGAGAGTGAGAGGCGCTGGGAGTCCCGCGCGGCCTCGATCAGGATCCCGGCGAGGGTGACCAGGCGGGCGAAGCGCTCGGGGCGGATCAGCGACTCGCGCCGCGAGTCGTCGTCGTCGCCGTTCGCCTGCGGCGCGGGCGCGCTGCGGCGCTTGCGGGCGGGTGACGCCAGCTCGACCGGCTCCGTGTGGGCCTGCACAACCAGCTCGGCGCGCTCGCGGGCCTCCTCGACCAGCTCCGGCGGCTCGACGACGTGCGCCTGGGGGCCGAGCCCGAGCACCCAGGACACGAGCTGGCGCGAGCTCGCGTAGTCGGTCTCGAAGAGCTTGCCGCCGCCGTCGGCGTCGGCCACCTCGCCGGCGTGGCCGAAGTGGCGCAGCGCCAGCCAGTCGATGCGGTCGCTCAGCCAGATGCTGGCGCGGCCCACCGGGTCGCCAAGCTGCCAGTCGGTGCGCGTGGCGTACACACGCGGGTCGAAGTCCTCGGGGCGGTTGAAGTCGTGCTCGGCCTTCGACGAGTAGCCAACCTTGCCGAGGATGCGCGAGACGCGGAACACGCGCACGTCGTCGCGCTCGTGCGAGTAGCCGATCAAATAGAACTGGCCGCCGCGATAGAGCAGGTGGTAGGGGTCCACCTTGCGCTTCTCGGAGGCGTCGCGGCCGATCGTGTAGTACTCGAACACGATCGTCTTGCGGCGGAAGATCGCCGTCTCGATCTTCGCCAGTCGCTGCGAGAGGTCACGGCCGCCGTGACCGCCAGGGCCACCGAGCGCTCGGCCGGCTCGTCGAGCGGCGAGGGCTTGCCCCAGGAGAGCTGCTGCAGCGCCAGCCGCAGCGGCTCGGCGTAGGCGAACTCCCCGTCCAGCAGCGACAGCGAGGTGCGCAGGGAGCCCAGCTCGCGGCTGGTGAACTCGATCGCGGGCAGGTAGAAGTTCTCCGGCGGCAGCGAGTAGTTCTCGGCCTCGTAGAAGCCCTCCGCCGGCTTGTCCACCTTCAGGTGGATGCCGAGCGAGTCGAGCTCCGCGCGGTCCGCGTAGAAGCGCCGCGCGAAGGCCTCGTCGTTCATCTGCGAGTAGCCCTCCACGTCCTGTTTGATCTCGAGGGCGGACACGGGCCGCCGCTCGGCCATCAGGAACGAGATCAGCGACAGCTGGCGGATGAGCTTTTCGGTGTCCTTGGCCACGCTCTCACGAGCATAAGCAAAGGAAACCGGCGGCAGCCCCCCTTTGAGCGAGTCTGCCCCGCTATTTGCGGGTTGAGGGAGCCTGCGCACTCGGCCGAGCCGAGCGCTTGGCGAAAGGCTAGGCGACCGCGCGGCGCTCGTCCGGCTCCCGCTTGGCGAAGTACGCCGAGCCGGAGATGCCCCGGTCGAAGCTCGACCAGCTCTCGCCGTCGGCGAGCGCCTTCTCGATCCGGTCGAAGCTGCCGAGCGTGCCGCCGAGGTTGTCGATCATGTGCACGAGCGTGGCCTCACGCGTGCAGGGCGTGACGGGGCTCCCGTGTTCGAGCTTGCCGTGGTGGGCGAGCACGATGTGCAACACCGCCTGGGCGTCCTCGGCCGGGAAGCCCTCGATGCGCTCGATCTCGCGGCGGACCAGGTAGTAGCCGAGCGGGATCTCGCCGAGCAGCTTGCCGGCATCGGTGAGCTCGATGGCCCCGTTCACCATTCCGTAGGCCTGGACCTTGCCGATGTCGTGGAGCAGCGCGCCCGTGACGGCCATGTCGTGGTCCACGTCGGAGAACGGGCCGGCGGCCATCGCGTGCACGCCCTCGGCCACCGAGAGCGAGTGCTCCAGCAGCCCGTGGCGGTAGGCCTGGTGGTAGTACTTCGCCGCGGGGGCCTCGTGCCAGCGGCGCCCCGGGTCGGTGGCCGGGTCGAGCAGGCGGGCGAGCAGCTCCCGCAGGTGCGGCCGCTGCACGGTGCCGATCAGGTCGCCAAGCGCCTGGGCCATCTTTTCGTAGGGCACGGGCGGGCCCTCGGCCAGGTCGGCGAGGTCGTACTCGCCCTCCAGGGCCGCGCGCAGCGCGCGGGCGGTGAGGCTGGCGCCGTAGCGCGAGCTGACCGCGAAGTGGCCCGTCACGCGCACGACCGCGCCGGCGCTGGCGCAGCCCACCACGGTCTCGATGTCGTCCCAGACCACGCACTCGAAGCGGCCGCTGGCGTCGCCCAGCTGCAGCTTGAGGAACATGTCGCCGTTGCGCTTCTGGCGCCGGTTGCACTCCTGGACGACGAAGACCGAGTCGACCTCCTGGCCGTCGCAGAGGTCTCGGGCGAACACCTTCGCGGCTGTCAGTGTGGTCTGCTCCATCGGGTTAGCCAAGGTAGACCTGCTTGCGGACGGTTTACGCTGCACGGCGGTGAAGTCGCTGTCTCGGGGAAGGACCTGACATGGGCGTTCTAGTCACGGGCGGAACGGGCGCCCTGGGGGGCGCCGTGTTGCGCGAGCTGGTGGACGCGGGGCACGACGTGACGGCCACCTGGATCGTCGATCGCGAGCGCGAGCGAGTCGAGGGAGAGCTGGGCGACAAGGTGGCGCTCGTGCAGGCCGACGTCGCCTCCCCGGAGGGCGCGGTGACGGCCGTGGAGGCGGTCCCGGGCCTCGAAGCGGTCGTCAACCTCGTGGGTGGCTTCATGGCCGGCCCGAAGCTGCACGAGATCGATCCTGAGGACTTCGATCGCATGCTCAGGCTCAACGTGGTCACGGCCTTCAACGTGGCCCGCGCCGCGATGCCGGTCCTGGTGGCGAGCGGCGGCGGCACCTTCGTGGGGGTATCCGCGCGCCCGGCGCTGAAGCCCTTCCCGGGCTCGGCCGCCTACGCCACCTCCAAGGCCGGCGTGCTGGCTCTTGTGAAGGCCATCGACGCCGACTACCGCCACGACGGTGTGCGTGCCAATGCGATCCTGCCGAGCGTGATCGACACGCCCGCCAACCGCGCGGCCGAGCCGGACGCCGACTTCTCCAAGTGGGTCCCGCCGGAGCAGGTGGCAAAGGTGATCCGCTTCCTTATCTCGGCCGACTCCGAGCCCACGAGCGGCGCGGGAATACCTGTCTACGGTCGGGCCTAGCCTCCGTAGTAGCCGAGCGCCCGGCGGCCAAGGTCCTTCGTGGCGGCTGAGTTCTGCATCGCGCCCAGCGGTGCTCCGATGAAGGGCACCAGCCGGCCCGCGTAGCGGCGCGCCATGCGCTTCGTCGCGTACTTGGCAAGACGCAGGTGGATGGCGTCCCCGCCGCCGGAGCGGATCGCCCTCTCGGCCATCGCAACCGCCAGCCGCTTGCCCACCCCGTCGAGCGCGCGGCGCGCCTCCTCGGCGGTCGGGTAGACGCGCTGCAGGGTGAG
This sequence comes from Thermoleophilaceae bacterium, assembly GCA_036724195.1. Taxonomy (GTDB): domain Bacteria; phylum Actinomycetota; class Thermoleophilia; order Solirubrobacterales; family Thermoleophilaceae; genus DATACN01. The sequence continues at coordinate 1,422 of DAIMGB010000182.1, read as the reverse complement.
TAGCTCCGCCGGGCGCATCGGGTGGCGGGGGTCGTAGCCGTAGGCGGCCGCGATGTAGAACACCATCCGGCTCTGGATCCAGAGCAGCGCCACCAGGTCGGGCCCCGCGGTGATCGCTCCGCCGATGCCCAGGGCGCCTCCCTCCAGGCGCGCCATGCGCACGTGCTTCTTGTAGGCCACCTCCGCCAGCTGGGCCGGCGTGTGGCCCGGGCCGGCGATTCGCACCCACTCCTCGGCGGCCGGCGCGAAGCGCTCGGCGGCGGCCAGCGCGATGAACTCGGGAGCCTTGTCGGGCTCCGCCCGAAGGCGCCGCCAGAGCGACTCCGGCGGGCGCTCAAGCGGCTCTATCTCTCGCGATACGCTCATCGACCCACTGCAGTGTGACCCAGGACATGGTGATCGCGATCCTGCGCGACGAGGAGGGCCACCGCCGCCTGTTCGAGGGCTTCCTGCGCGACTACTACTGTCAGGGCATGGTGCTGCTCAGTGCCTTCGCGTTCCTGGCCGGCGCGGGCACCGCCCTGAGTCCGTGCGTGCTGCCCGTGCTCCCGGCCGTGCTGAGTGCGGGCGCGACTGGAGGCAGGCGCCGCCCGCTCGGCATCGTGGTCGGGCTGAGCGTGACGTTCACGGCCACGATCGTCGGCTTCGCGGCGTTGTCCGGGGCGGTGGGCGTCGGCGACGCCGCACTGCGCGACATCGCCATCGGCGCGCTCGCCGTGTTCGGCATTGCGACGCTCGTGCCGGCCGTCGGCGACCGCATCGAGGCGCGCCTGTCGCCGCTCGCCCGCTTCGGCCCGCGCGGGATGGGAGACGGCTTCGGCTCAGGGCTGGCCGTGGGCGCCGCGCTGGGCTTCGTTTACGCCCCGTGCGCGGGGCCGATCCTCGCCGCGGTAATCACGGTGGGCGCCGCGTCCGGCCGCTCGATCGTGGTGGGCGTGTCCTTCGCGCTCGGCAGCGCGGCGGCGCTGCTCGCGCTGGCACTCGGCGGCCGCACGCTGTACGAGCGCCTGCGCCGGCGCGGCCGGGTGGCGAAGCTGCAGCGCACCCTCGGCGCGATCATGCTCTGCACCGCGCTGGCAATGGCGTTCATGCTCGACGTGCGCTTCCAGTCGGCCATCGCGAGCCACCTGCCCGCTGCGCTCGTGGACCCAACCCACTCGCTCGAGAGCTCGAGCGCAGTGCAGGACCGCCTCGCCCGCCTGCGCCCACGCTCGCGCTTCCACTCCGTCGCGGGTGCGCGGGGGGCAAGCGCGGCGAACCTGCCGGTGCTGGGCCACGCGCCCGACTTCACCGGCACGCAGCGCTGGTTCAACACCCCGCACGACCGCCCGCTGACCCTCGCGCGCCTGCGCGGGCGCGTCGTGCTGGTGGACTTCTGGACCTACACCTGCATCAACTGCCTGCGCACGCTGCCCTACCTGG
>DAIMGB010000181.1:4499-4904 GCA_036724195.1 Thermoleophilaceae bacterium | reverse complement strand
GGCACGCTGCGGAAGCTGGTGGCCGTGGGGATGTCGCGGCTCTCGTTCATGAAGCGCACCAGCGTGGCCGCCGGGCCGCGGATGGGCTTGACCTCGGCGTCCTGCGGAGCCGTCGCGGCGGTTGCGGGCTTCGGGGCGGCGGCGCCGTTGCCGGCCACGGCGGCCAGCACGTCGTCCTTGGTCACGCGGCCTCGCGGGCCGGAGCCGCTCAGCGCGCCCACGTCGATGCCGTGCGCGCCGGCGATTCGCAGCGCCACGGGCGTGGCGTTCAGGTCGCCGTTGCCGCCTGGCACGGGGGCGGTGGCGGTGGCGGGAAGCGCCTCGGCGGGCACCCGACCTGCATCGGCCCAAGCTTCGCAGGCAAGGATCTCGATCCGGAGCCAGTGTTCGAAGCGCCGGCGGTCG
>DAIMGB010000181.1:0-4489 GCA_036724195.1 Thermoleophilaceae bacterium | reverse complement strand
CTTCACCACCGTGCCCGCGACCGGAGCGGGCACTTCGGCGTCGACCTTGTCCGTGGAGATCTCCACCAGCGTCTCCTCGGCGGCCACGGCGTCGCCAACCTGCTTGTGCCACTCGAGCACGGTGCCCTCGCTCACCGAGTCGCCCATCTGCGGGAAGGTCACGTCCACGAGCGTGGCTTCGCCGTCGGGCTCGGGGGCGGCCGGTGCCGAGTCGCCCTCGCCTGCCTCGATCTCACCCAGTACGTCGCCCACGCTTACCGTGGAATCGGCCTGGACGAGGATCTTCGTGAGGGTGCCGGAGGCCGGTGCAGGAACTTCTGCATCGACCTTGTCGGTGGAGATCTCCACCAGCGGCTCGTCCGCCTCGACCCTGTCGCCGACGGCCTTCAACCACTCGAGCACGGTGCCCTCCGTCACCGACTCTCCCATTGCGGGCATGGTGATCTGAACCGTCGTCGCTCGCGTGACCATCGCGACAGCCAAGAGTACCCCGCGCGAGCGTTACCGCCGCCGGGGCGCAGGAAGGCGTTCAGGCAGCCGCGCGGATGAGAGAGTCTGGGCTCATGGGCGGCGCGCGGCGCAGGAAGCACTGGGGCTGGGGCTACGAGGACCAGCAGCCGCCGCATGAGGACGTCGAACGCGCGGCGGCCGCCGCCCGCGAGCACCTGGGCTTCGGTCCGGGCGAGGTGGAGCGGCCAGTCGCGCTGGACGCGGTCGAGCTCGCGCCGCCGCGCCTGGAGCCGCCGGAGTCGCTTGCGGAGCTCTGCTCGAGCGAGCGCTACGAGCGCGCGGCGCACTCCTATGGCAGCTCCTACCGCGACGTGGTGCGCGCATTTCGCGGGCAGTTCGACCACCCGCCCGACGTCGTGGCCCACCCGCGCGACGAGGACGACCTGCGCCGGCTGCTCGAGTGGTGCGCCGCCGCGGGCGCCGCGGCGATCCCCTACGGCGGCGGCACCAGCGTGGTGGGCGGCGTGGAGCCGCTGCTGGACGGCGGCTACGCCGGCGCGGTGACGATCGACCTGGGCCGAATGGGCTCGCTGCTGGAGCTGGACCGCGACTCGCTGGCCGCGCGAATCCAGGCCGGCGCCACCGGGCCGGCGCTGGAGGCGGCGCTGCGGGAGCACGGCCTGACCCTGCGCCACTACCCGCAGTCGTTCGAGCTGTCCACGCTGGGCGGCTGGATCGCCACCAGGGCGGGCGGCCACTTCGCCACCGGCCCGACCCACATCGACGACCTCGTGGAGTCCGTGCGCGCGCTCACGCCGCGTGGCGTGTGGGAGAGCCGGCGCCTGCCGGCATCCGGCGCAGGGCCGAGCCCCGACCGCTTGCTGATCGGCTCTGAGGGCATCCTCGGCGTGATCACCGAGGCCTGGGTGCGGGTGCGCGAGCGGCCCCGCTTCAAGGCGTCCGCCGGCGTGCTCTTCGAGGGCTTCGAACGCGGGGCGGCGGCCGTGCGCGCGCTGGCGCAGTCGGGCCTCCAGCCTTCGAACTGCCGGCTGCTCGACCCGGGCGAGGCAGGCCTCACCGGAGCCGCTCCCGATGGCATGGCGCTGCTCGTGCTGGGCTTCGAGTCGGCCGATCACGCGCTCCGCGCCTGGCTGGCGCGCGCGCTCGAGCTGTGCGCCGACCACGGGGGCCGGCCGAGCGAGCAGCCCAGGCTGAGCGGGCCGGCGGCGGCCGAGGGCGGGACCGGCGGGCGCGGGTCCTCGGAGGGCGCCTGGCGCGACGCCTTCCTGGGCGCGCCCTACCTGCGCGACACGCTGGTCGCGGGCGGCGTGCTGTCCGAGACGTTTGAGACCGCCATCACCTGGGACCGCTTCGACGGCTTCGTCGCCGGCGTGCGCGAGCGCGCGGAGGCGGCTCTGGTCGAGGCGTGCGGCGCCGGCAGCGTGACCTGCCGCCTGACGCATGCCTATCCGGACGGCGTGGCGCCCTACTTCACCGTGCTGGCGCCAGCCCGGCGCGGCTCAGAGCTGGAGCAGTGGGCCGAGGTCAAGGCGGCCGCCTCGGAGGCGATCATCGCGGCAGGCGGGACGATCACCCACCACCACGCGGTGGGCCGCGATCACAGGCCCTGGTACGACCGTCAGCGGCCGGAGCCGTTCGCCGAGGCGCTGCGAGCGGCCAAGACGGCGCTCGACCCCGGCTGGACGCTCAACCCCGGCGTGCTAGTGGGGCCGCGCTGAGCATGGCGGCAGCCACGCGGCGGGGCCTGACGCGGTAGGTGCCGGCCGCCACCTGGTGGCGGAGCTCCTCGATGCGCTCGCGTGAAGGCGGGGCGCCAGGACGTAGGCGATCGCCGGAAGGGACAAGTCGAAGCTTCGGTCCAGCGGTCACGTGCATGGTTTGATCATGTCATCGATGGCGGCTGCTCGCCACAAGAACAGGGAGCTTGCCCGCGCGGACCGTGTGCTGCCGGGCCTGTGGCGCCTGCGCCTGCCGCTCCCGTGGCCGGGCGTGCCGCACGTAAATGCCTGGGCGATCGCGGCGGGCAACGGGATCGTGCTGGTGGACACCGGGCTGTACGAGCCGGGCGGGATGCGCCAGCTAGAGCGCGCGCTCGACCAGGCCGGGCTGAGTCTCGAGCACGTGCGGCTGCTGGTGTGCACCCACGCGCACTCCGACCACTACGGCCTGGCCGCGCCGATCGTGGAGGCCAGCGGCGCCGAGCTGTGGATGCACCCGAACCACGCGCACATGACCAAGGCGGCCGAGGATCCCGAGCGCACCTTCGAGCGCCGCCTGGAGGTGGCGCGCCAGAGCGGCGTGCCCGCCGCCACGCTGGCCGGCTACGAGGCCTCGCGTCGCGGCGGCGGGATCGGCGTGGCCGGCGTGGTGCTGCCCGACCGCGAGCTCACCGCCGGAGTCGGGGTGGACACCGACCTGGGCGCCTGGCGGGTGTACGAGACGCCCGGCCACGCGCCCTCGCACGTCGTGCTGCACCAGCCCGAGCGGCGCCTGCTGCTGTCAGGCGACCACATCATCGGCCGGGTCTCGCTCTACTACGACTACGGCCACACGCCGGACCCCGCCGGTGAGTTCCTGAACAGCCTCGACGTGGTCGAGCCCCTCGACGTGGCGCTGGTCCTGTCGGGCCACGGGCGGCCGGTGCGCGACTTCAAGGGCCTCGTGGCGGCGAACCGGCGGGCGGTGCTGGAGCGAATCGACGTGGTGCGCCAGGCGATCGCCGAGGGACCGCGGACGCCCTACGAACTGGTGCCGCTCCTGTTCGGCGACGAGGCGCCCCGCCAAGTGATGGTGAGCTGGGGCCTGTCCGAGGTGCTCACCTACCTGCGCTACCTCGAGCTGCGCGGCGAAGCGACTCCCGTCGAGGGCGAGGAGCCCTCGCGCTGGGAGGCGGCGGCCTAGCGGATGCTCTAGACCACAGCCCGCGCGCGCGTCCAGGGGTGGGCGGCGCGCAACGCCGCCAGGATGGCGCGCGTGGCGGGGGACCGGTTCAGCGTGTAGAAGTGGATTCCGGGGGCGCCGCGGGCCAGCAGGTCCGAGCACTGCAGCGTCGCGTAGGCCACGCCGAGCTCGGCCACGGCCTCGCCGTCGTCGGCGCGCTCGTTCAGCTCGCGCTCCAACTCGTCTGGCAGGGTGGCGCCGCACATGCCGGTGATCGTCTTGATCTGCTTGTAGTTGGTGATCGGCATGATGCCCGGGATGATCGGCACCGTGATGCCGGCGGCGCGAGCGGCGTCCACGAAGTCGAAGTAGAGCTCGTTGTCGAGGAACAGCTGGGTGATCAGGAAGGCCGCGCCCGCGTCCACCTTCTGCTTTGCGAAGCGCAGGTCCGTGGCCAGGTCGGGCGCCTCCGGGTGCACCTCCGGGAAGCAGGCGGCGCCCACGCAGAAGTCGAAGCGCTCGCGGATCAGCTCGATCAGCTCGGTTGAGTAGTGCAGGCCGCCGGGGTGGGGGGTCCACTCGTCCTGGCCGCGGGGCGGGTCGCCGCGCAGGGCCAGCACGTTCTCGATGCCGACGGCCGCGAGCTCCTCGAGGATCTCCGCCACGCGCTCCTTCGACTCGCCGACGCACGAGAGGTGGGCCATCGCCTCGATGCCCAGGTCCTGCTTCAGCCACTTCGTGATCTCGACGGTGCGCTCGCGCGTGGAGCCGCCCGCTCCGTACGTCACCGACACGTACTCGGGCTGGTCCTCCTTCAGCTCGGCCAGGGTTCCTTCCAGGGTGCGCTGGCCCTCGTCGGTCTTCGGGGGAAAGAACTCGAAGGAGAACACCGGCCGCCGCTCTTCGAACATCTGCTCGATCCGCATGGCGGACCAGCTTACTAACCTTGACAAAGATGTGTCAAGGTTGATCGTCGGGAGGCCGGATGTCGAGGCCCGTGGCCACCATCTCGCGCCCCGCCAACCGGTATTGCACGTCCACCGAGTCGTTCTTGCCGTAGGAGCCCCAGAGGCCGAGGAACATCGCGGTCCAGCGGCCGGCGCCGATGCGCTCCTTCTCCAGGGGCTTGGTGAAGCGC
>DAIMGB010000180.1:0-4906 GCA_036724195.1 Thermoleophilaceae bacterium | reverse complement strand
CTGGTCGCGCGAGCGCTCGCCCAGGCCGGTCAGTTCGAGCATGCGATCGACCGCGGCGGCGGGCTCCGCCACCCGCTCGAGCCGCGCGAACAGGGCCAGGTTCTCCTGCACGGTGAGCTTCGAGTAGAGGGCCGGCTGCTGGGGCACCCAGCCGACCTCGCCGCGCGACTTGGAGACGCTTCCGGCGTCCGGGCGCTGGATTCCAGCGAGGATCGAGAGCAGCGTGGTCTTGCCTGCGCCGTTCGGCCCGATCACCGCCACGAGCTCGCCGCGGCCGGCGCTGAGCGACACGTCCTTGAGCGCCTCGCGCTCCCCGAAACGCTTGACAAGGCCGCTCGCCTCGAGCACCGGCGCGGCCGTCGCAAGCTCCATGGCGAACACCTTGGCAGAATCGCTGGACCGTGAAGCTCCTATTCGTCGGCGACGTGGTGGGCGGCCTGGGCCGGCGGACGCTGGCCTCCGTGCTGCCGGGGCTGCGCGAGCGCCACCAGCCCGACTGGGTGGTGGTGAACGGCGAGAACTCGGCCGGTGGGGTGGGGATCACCGAGAAGACCGCGCGCGAGCTGTTCGAGACGGGCGCGGACGCGATCACGCTCGGCAACCACGCCTACCGCCACCGCGAGGTCTACGGGTTCCTCGACCGCGAGGAGCGCATCGTGCGCCCGGCCAACTACCCCAAGGGCAGCCCGGGCCGGGGGCACACGGTGGTCGAGCGCGACGGCAAGCGGCTCGGCGTGGTGAACCTCTCCGGCCAGCTGTTCATGGAGGCAGTGCGCTCGCCCTTCAGCGAGGCCGACGCGATCCTGTCCGAGCTGCGCGGCAAGGCCGACCACGTGCTGCTGGACATGCACGCGGAGGCGACCAGCGAGAAGGTCGCGCTCGGCTGGTATGTGGACGGGCGTGTGACGGCCTGCGTGGGCACGCACACCCACGTGCCCACCGCCGACGCGCGCGTGCTGGCGGGCGGGACCGCCTACATCACCGACGTGGGCATGACCGGCCCGCGCGGCGGGGTGATCGGCGTGAAGCGCGAGCTGGCGATCGAGCGCTTCCTCACGCTCACCCAGGTGAAGTTCGAGACCTCGGAAGAGGATCCGTGGCTGATGGGCGTGCTGATCGAGGCCGGCGACGACGGCCGGGCCACGTCGATCGAGCAGCTGCTGGTTCCGGCCGGCTGAGCGCGCGGAAGGCCAGGGCGAGCACCGCCAGCAGCACGAGGTTGCGGGCGCTCACGAGGGCCAGCGCCCACGGCTCGCGATCCACGACGTCGAAGTAGCGCGCCGGAAACTCGAGCTGGGTGAGCACGATCGCCGTCGCTGTGGCCGCGGCCAGCGCGTACTCGCGCCAGGCGAGCGCGAGCGCACCCAGCGGCACCACCCAGATCAGGTACTGCGGCGAGAGCACCTTGCCGAACACCGCGTAGGCCACCGCGGTCGCGAGCCCGGCGAGCACGAGGGCGCGCGCGTCCGGGCGCCTGTAGACGGCGCGGGCGAGCAACGCCAGGGCCACGGCGAGGAGCGCGATGAAGGCCGCCGCCACGAGGCCGGCGGCCGGGTGCTCGAGCCCGTTCGAACGATGGCTCGACACGCTCGTGGCGTGGCCCGCGCCGACCGCGTCCAGCGCCAGCAGCACGCTGGCCGGGGAGCTCTCGATCTGCACCGGACGGTCGAGCTGGTAGCGCAGCGCGTCGCTCGCGCCGCTCGGCGAGGCGGCCAGGGCGAGGCCGCAGCCGACGATTACGACAGCGGCGAGGACGGCCGCTGACTGGAGGGCGGTTCGCGTCGGGCGGCCAGGGGCGAGCAGCCAGGCCAGCGCCGGCGCGGCCGCCAGCAGCGGGAAGCCCTTCGTGAGCGCGCCCAGGCCGAGCAGGGCGAAGCCGAGGCGCGGGCGCTCCGCGCACAGGGCCAGAAGGCCGGCCAGCAACAGGGCCACCGGCGCCAGGTCGAAGTGCGTGCGCACCATCGCTCCGCAGAGGAGCGGCGCGGCGGCGACTGCGAAGAGCGCCGTGCCGCGCGACCCGCCGGTCCGGGCGGCCAGCGCTCCAGTGAGCAGCACGCAGGCGGCGGCCAGCAGCAGCGTCCACCCCGCGAACGCCGCGCGGAAGGTCTCGGCGCCCGTGCCCAGCACGGCCGGCAGCGCGATCGCCGGGGCGGCCAGCGGCGGGTACTCGAGAAACGCGTCGCGGTAGGGAAGTGCGCCGTGGACGACGGGCGTGGCGAACTGGCCGTAGACGAACAGGTCGTTCACCCGGTCGTTGTCAAATGGCGAGAGCCAGAGCGTGGCCGCCCACGCGGCGGCCAGCACGAGGAGGGCCAGCAGCGCGTCGCGTCTCACGCGGTCACGAGCTCTGCCTCGAGCGCGCCCGGCTCGGGCTCAGGCGGCGTGGCGGCCGGAGCGCGCACGGCCCCCAGCACCGCGACGAGGACGAACGGGACGAACCAGACGATGTAGAGGTAGAACCAGTGGCTCACGCCCAGCTGCAGCGCGATCAGCACCGCGGCGCCCAGGGCGGCCACCTGTCGCGCGTCACGCCGGCGCGGAACGAAGGCCACCAACAGCGCGAGTCCCGCGGCGAGCACCTTGACCGCGGTCTGCAGCCAGTGCAGCGACGGCGCCTGCCCCCAGATGCTGAACGGGGACGGGCGCGCGGCCTGGTAGCCCACGGTGCGGTCATAGAGCTCGCGCACCCCGCCGTGGGGAATGAACGGCAGCGTCGTGACCGCCACCAGCGCCGCAAGCGCCAGCGCGAAGAGCAGCAGCTCGCGCTTGCGCGGCCGGCCCGTGCCGCCCGCGAACAGCGGCGCCAGCGCGAGCGGCGCGAACTTCGCGGCGGCCCCCGCCCCGATCGCCGCGCCGCGCGCCAGCGCTGACCCGGCCGCCCGCACGGGCTGGTAGGTCAGCGCCAGCAGCGCGGCCACGCAGAACAGCGCCACCAGCGTGTCGTTGGAGTTCGACTCGAGCGCGAAGGCGGTATACGGGTAGGCGGCCCACGCGTAGGCGAGCGCCAGCCCTAGCAGCCGGCCCTCGGCGCCGGCGCGCAGCCGCCGCCCGAGCAGGAGCAGGCCGCCAAGCGTGAGCAGGTCGAAGGCGATGGCGCCCGCGTGCGACGCCGGCAGGCCGTCCCAGGAGCCGCCCCACGGGAGCAGCTGCTCGAACGGCACGTAGAGCAGGTAGGTGAGCGGCCCGTAGGTGTCGCCGTGCTCGACGTCGTGCGAGAAGCCGGCGCCGTAGAGCGCGTGGCCGTCGGCGATCCGGTCGGCGCCGATCACGCCCGCGTAGCCCACGTCGATCACGTTCGAGTCGATCAGGTTGAGCCCCACGCGGAAAGCCGTGAGGAAGACGAGCCCGACAAGCAGCCAGGTAGCCGGGGCCCGCGGCACCAGCGGACCCGCGCGCACGCGCGGGCGAAAGCCGGCGAGCAGACAGCGCGCGAGCAGGTAGAGCAGCACCGGATACACGAGCGGCACCGAGGTGGAGATGTCCGCGCTGTTGAAGAACACGTGCGAGACCCCGAAGCCCAACAGCACGAGCAGGTCCAGGTGCAGCAGACGGAAGGGCCGGCGCGGGTCCACGAACGGCGCGAGGAAGAGCAGGCAGAGCGGGATCCACACGTATGGCGCGTTGAGCTTGCGGCCGAAGGCCCCGGGATAGCCGCGGGCCATGGTCCACGCCACCTGCGGGCCTGTCCATTGCTCGAGCACCGCGCCGCTGCGATCGTCCAGCAGCACCTGCGCGCGCTCCTGCTTGTGGCGGAAGAAGCTCACCTGCCAGCGCCCGGCGCCCTTCGTGTAGGCCGCGGGCTTGAGCGGCCCGCTCCTGCGCCGCTCGGCACGCACCTTCTCCGCCCGCGATGCGATCGCGATGACCTGCCGGGCGCTGCGGTCGAAGAAGCGTGGCGGCTCGGTCTGCGAGCGCGGGGTCGTGAGACCGGCCGCGTGGGCGGCGGTGGGGACCGCGAGGGCCAGGAGCAGGCCCAGCGCCAGCGCTACTCGCGCCGCAGCTCGAGCGCGAAGCTCCACATCTTGTTCCCGACGAAGTTGAGAGGGGTGGCGGCGGCGATCGAGATCGCCTGCGCCGCCAGCTCGGGCACGCCCGCCACGGACGCGAGGAGCTCCAGCAGCGCCGCGGCGAACACGAAGGCGGCCACGCTGACCGCGAAGAAGCGCGCCGCCTGGAAGCCGGCCGGGCCCGTGCGGGCCTGGAATGTCCAGTGCCGGTTCCACCAGAAGTTGTTCATTACCGCAACCACGAAGGCGATCGTCGCGGCGAAGAGGCGGTGCACGCCAAGAACCTCGAACGCGAAGGCGAACACGCACAGGTTGAGCACGTAGCCGGACGCGCCCACGGCGCAGAACTTGCCCAGCTGCACCCAGTTGTGGGGGCGGCGCATGCCGGCGCGCAGGCGCAGGTGTACAGCGTCCGCCATCGGCCTACGAAGGTAGCGAGAAGTGATCGAGCACCAGAGGGGTAACGTCCGCCAGCGACCAGCTTTCGCGCTCCGGAACGTCGATTCCGCTCATCAGCAGCACGCCCTCGGAGTCGTCGCGGTGCAGCGAGCCGTGGCTGCCGCCGCCCACGTGGTCGGCCCCACCCCAGTCCACGAACTCGTAGCCGGGCAGCGCCGAGGCCAGCACGTCGCCGCCGTAGGGGCACTCGAGCGCCGACCACAGGCGCCCCAGCGCGTCGGGATAGGTGGCCGCTCGCACGCGGCCGTCGCCGAGCTCGAGCTCCAGCGCCCCGGGGTCGCCTTCCACGCTCCAGGCCTGCCCGCGCTCGTCCTCCAGCTCACCGCCGCGGGCAAAGCGCAGCTCGCCACGGCCCGAACGCACCACGGCCTCGCCGTTCGTCCGGTAGGCCACCAGGTCCACGCCCTCGATGGCGAGCATGTCACCCGCGGCGCGCGGCA
>DAIMGB010000179.1:0-4907 GCA_036724195.1 Thermoleophilaceae bacterium | reverse complement strand
TCTTGCCAGTCTGCCCCCGCAAAGTCCGCCAGGGCCTCGACGGACTTCCAGTGGGTGACGACCACGAACTCCGGCTGCTCGCTCCAGCGGCTCTTGCCGACCGTGGCATGCGTGCAGCCGTCCTGTGCCTTGACCGCCGGCAGCCCGGTGTCCAGCACAAACCGCTCGAACTCGTCCTCTTTTCCCTCGTGGACCCGGACGCGAAAGACGCGAACCACCACTGGCTTGCCTCCCTAGTCCGGGATCAGCCCGTCGCCGGAGAACTCGCCCTTCGCCTCTTCGAAGGAGATGTCCCGCGGCGGGAGGATCACGGCCGACTCGACCAGCTCGTCAACGGCGAGGGGCGAGCCATTCGCGGACACGAGCTCGAGCATCTGGCTCCAGAGCTCGCGGAAGCCGGTCTCGTCGCCCTGCTCGACCGCATTGACCGCGCGGTTGTCGAGCTCGTTCAGGCGCTGCGAGTCGGAGTCGGGCAGCTCGAACTGCCCTTCGCCCGACACGCGGACGATCACGCGCCCTCCTTGCCCTCTTCGAGAGCCGGGGCGTCGCCGCCGCCCGAGCCGGAGCCCAGCTCGGCCTTCATCTTCGCCAGCTCGTCGTCCACCTGCTGGCCGGTGCCGAGCTGCGAGAGCTGGCGGTCGATGTCGTCCTGCGCGGGTCCGAGCTGGGTCAGGTCCTCGAAGGTGCCGGCGGCCTCGAGCTCCTCGACGGCGCCCGCGCGGGCGCGCATCTGCTCGGTCTTGTCCTCGGCGCGCTGGATCGCCAGGCCGACGTCGGCCATCTCCTCGCCCACGCCGGTCGCGGCCTCGGAGATCTTCACCTGCGCCTCGGCGGCCGAGTACTGCGCCTTGATGACCTCCTTCTTCGTCCGGAAGGCCTCGATCTTGGCGCGCATCTTCTCCTCGGACTGGGTGAGCGCCTGCTGCTGAGCCTCGAGCTCGGTGACCTGCTGGTCGAGCGACTGCAGCTCGGTCTGCGCGACGGTCTTGCGCTCGAGCGCAGTGCGGGCGAGGTCCTCGTTGCCCTGCGACAACGCCTGGCGCGCCTGGGTATCGAGCTTGACGACCTGCTGCTCGAGCTTCGAGGACTGCATCTGCAGGCGCTTCTTGGACGTCACCACGTCGGCGATGCCCTTCTTCACGTTCTGCAGGTGCTCGAGCTGCTTGTTGTAGCCGTAGTCGAGCGTCTCGCCCGGATCCTCGGACTTATCGAGGAGCTTCGAGATCTTGGCCTTCACGACCGTTGACATGCGACCCGCCAGCCCTGGCATTGGCGCGCCTCCCTTTCGTTTGCGAGCTCGGGTGGTTCCGCGGGAAGGTTACTCAGGCCGAGGTGCCCGGCGGCGCTGCCGGCTCCAGCAGCTGGCGCCACTCGGTGAACTTGCCGTGCTTGATCCTGAAGCGCACCCGGGCGCCGCCCTTGCACGGGCCGCCGGGGCCCCGGCGCAGCTTGAAGGAGGCCAGGCTGGTGGCGCCCTCGTCCTTGATCGTCGTGACGTCCGCGCGGCACGGCAGCCCGCGCAGGAAATTGACCGCGGCCTGGTGGTTGGGCAGCCGCATCTCCCTGACCTGCTCGACGATCGCGTTCCGCGCGAAGTAGGAGGCGGCACGGTCGTACTCACCGGCGTTCAGCGAGCGGATCCAGTCGCGGATCGCGGCGGCGTCGGAGGGCGCCTTCCCGGGCGACGCCGGGGCCCCGCGCGGTGCCGTGCGCTCCCTCGTCGTTGTCGGGGTCGTGGCCGACGCCGAGCTCTTGTGGTCGCCGCTGCCGCCGCAGCCCGCGACCGCGAGCGCCGCCAGCAGCGCCAGCCCGGTGCGCCTCATCCGGCGGCCGCCGCGGTGCGCTCTTCCGCGCGGTCGTGGTCCTGGGCAGAGCGGTAGAAGAAGAACGCCACGCTCGAGAGCATCACGACCAGGTCGAGCACCATCATCATGCCGCCGGCGATCTGCTGGTCGGTGATGGGAGAAAGGCCGTGCAGCTCCGCCCGGTCGCCGTAGAAGGCCACGTAGGCGGGCGAGCTCATGATGATGAAGGCCATTCCCAGCAGCATCCCCGGCAGACGCGAGCCCAGCAGGTAGGGCACCTTCCAGAGGTCCGCCGGCAGCCGCCTCCGCCTGGGCTCGATCACCGACCACCACACGAGCAGCGAGCCGGCCACGAAGCTCTCGTGCTGGAGCGCGTGGATCAGCGGGTGCCGCGAAGCCGCCACGAAGAGGAATGCGAGGTGCCAGCCGTAGAGGATCACTATCCAGACCGGCACCGCCACCTTCGGCTGGCGCAGCCAGCGAAGCGCGCGGCGCAGGCCGTGCCGGTGCGCCAGCGTCACGAGCAGGGGCTTGGGGAGCAGGAAGACGAAGACGGGCGTTCGTATGCCGATCAGAAGCAGCGGCGCCGAGAGGTCGGCGATCAGCAGGTGCTGGCCCATGTGCGCCGAGAGCAGGTCGGTCCCAAGCGTGTCGACCGGCGACAGGAGGCCGATCGCGGTAAGCGACATGCCGCCGTACCAGGCGGCCTGCTGGAGGCCCGGCACGCGGTAGCCGCGCGACGCCAGGATCCGGACAGCGCGCACGTAGAGCGCGATCGCGAGCGCGATGAGCACGACCACCGCTGGATCGAACTTGAAGCTCACCGCCCTGATTGTGGCGGGCCGGGCCCGCCGGTGCCGGCGCTAGGCCGCGGCGGGCTCCAGCGACTCCGCGGCGGCCCTCAGGCGCTCCTGATAGTCGGCTCGCTGCATGCGCGAGACGACCAGCCGCTGCACCTGGGCCGTGCCCTCGAAGATCTGGTAGATCTTGGCGTCGCGGAACCACTTCTCGAGCGGGCAGTCGGTGGTCTGCGCGTAGGGGCCGACCAGGTCCATCAGGGCGGTGGTGGCCCACATCGTCACGTCGCCGGCCTTCAGCTTCGACATCGAGCCCTGGCCGCCGGTCATCGGCACCCCGCTGCGGCCCATCCAGGCGGCGCGATACACGAGCAGCCTGGCGCACTCGATCTCGGTGGCCACGTCGGCGAGCGTCTGCTGCGCGCGCTGCTGCTCGAGCACCGGGACGCCCTCCTCGGACTTGTCCTCGAGGTAGCCGAGCGTCCACTCGTAGGCGGCCTGGGCGATGCCGAGCGCGGAGGCGCCCACCAGCGGCCGCGTGATCTCGAACGTCGCGAGCGCTCCGGAGGAGCGGCCGGTGGACTGGCCCGAGCGGGCGCGCTCGAGCTTCTTCTCGAGCTTGTCGGGGCCGCCCAGCAGGTACTCCATCGGGATGCGGCAGTCCTCGAGCACGACCTCAGCGGTCTGGGACGCGCGGATGCCGATCTTGTCCTCCTTCTTGCCCTGCGAGAGGCCGAGGGTGCCCTTCGGCACGACGAACGAGGCCTGGCCGCGGTGCCCGAGCTCGGGATCGACGGTGGCGATCACCACATTCACGTCCGCGATGCCGCCGTTGGAGATGAAGACCTTGGTGCCGTTCAAGACCCACTCGTCCCCGTCACGCCTGGCGGTGGTGCGCAGCGACCTGACGTCGGAGCCGGCGCCGGCCTCTGTGACCGCGTAGGCGCCGAGCTTGATCTCGTCGCCCTCGCCGAAGCATTCGGGCAGCCACTCGCCGATCTGCTCAGGCGTGCCGGACGAGGCGATGCCCGCGGCGGCCAGCGACGAGGCGGAGATCGCGAGCGCGATGCCCGCGCAGCCCCAGTGCAGCTCCTCGGCGTAAAGGACGCTCATGACTCCGTCGGCGTCCATGCCCATTCGCTGGATGTGCTCGATCCCGTGGAGCTTCCACTCGCGGGCGGCCTTCATGACCTCCCAGGGCACGCTCTGCTCGCGATCGTGCTTCGCGGCGACGGGGCGAATCACGTCGGTGGCGAACTTGCGGCAGTAGCGCTGGAACTCGAGCTGCTCGTCGCTGAGCCTGAAATCCACGGCGTCGGACCTCCCTGACAGATGGCGATTGACTGGTCAGTCAACCACAAGAAGAATACCCCAATGCTCGGCCCGCACTGCCGCCTGTGGTCGGCTGGGCCCCCAGCTATCGTCCGCGGTTGCCGTGAGCCGCACCCTCTTCGCCGCCCTCTTCCTCGCTGTTTGCTGCGCAATCGGCGGGTGCAGCCTGGGCAACGAGCCCAGCCGTCCGCCGCAGCTCGGGGCCAAGTCCAGCGATGCCCAGGCCGTCGTGGAGCTCGGCTTCCCCTCGAGCGCCACCAAGAACACGATCCGGGTGGGCGGCGGCGACGCGACCGCCGACGCCGCGGGCGTGGCGAGCGCGCTGTTCCCCTCCACCGGCGACTCCAGCCGCCCGACGGCCGTCGTGCTCGTGGACAAGAACGACTGGCAGGGAGCCGTGACCGCGGCGGTGCTGGCCGGCAGCCCGATCGGCGCGCCGCTGCTCTTGAGCGACGGCGGCGACCTGCCGCCCGTCACCAAGGACACGCTCAACCGGTTGAAGCCGAGTGGCTCCGACCTCTCGCGCAACGCCCAGGTGATCCGCATCGGCCAGGGCGCCGCCCGCCCGGACGGCTTCAAGACCGCAGTGATCGAGGGCAAGGACGCCTACGCGCGGGCCGCCTCGATCGACCGTTTCGTCTCGGCCGCGCGGGGCAAGCCCTCGAAGGACGTGGTGGTGGTGTCCGGCGAGCGCGCGGAGTGGGCCATGCCGGCCGCGGGCCTGGGCGGCCCGCTCGGGCGACACGGTGCTGCCCGTGAAGCGGAACGCGGTCCCGGCGCCGATCGCAAAGGCGCTTCGCGAGCACGTGCGGCCCAACATCTATGTGCTCGGCCCCGAGAGCGTGGTCGGGAAGGGCGCCGCCGCGACGCTGAGCAAGCTCGGCCGCGTGCACCGCATCCAGGGGCCTACGCCGGTCGCCAACGCGATCGCCTTCGCCCGCTGCTGCAAGGACTTCGGCTGGAACGTGACCGT
>DAIMGB010000178.1:0-4926 GCA_036724195.1 Thermoleophilaceae bacterium | reverse complement strand
ACGAAGATCCGGGCGGTCAGGTTGTTCACGCTCGGTGTCAGGATGCTCAGCGTGTTTGCGGCCATCTTCTCCTCCTATCGGTCGTCCGACAGTGACTCACGCGATTGGGCTACGAGCGCCTCGATCGCGTCGGCCAGGTGGATCCTGTCGATGTTGTGGTCACCACGGTCCACCCGGATCTTGTGCGCCTCGAGCAGCACCTCCGCGTGCGTGAAGCCCGCCGGCGGCTCGAAGCGATAGGAAGCCAGCTCGATCAGGAGGCCGAGCGGATCCTCGAAGTAGATCGAATCCATGAAGCCGCGGTCCTTGACCCCGCTATGTCCGATCTCGCGCTCATCCAGCCGTTCCACCGCCTGGTGGAAGGTGGCCTGCGAGAGGGCAAAGGCGAGGTGGTGCACGCAGCCCGGATCCGTGGGCGTGCGTTCCGAGTCGCCGTCGCGGCTTTCATCGGTGAAGACGGTGATGAGGCGCCCGTCCCCGGGGTCGAAGTAGAGGTGACTCTCCGACTCGTTGTCGAGGTTGGGCTGCTCGAACACGAAGGGCATGCCCAGCAGGCCCTCCCAGAAGTCGATCGAGGTCTGACGGCCCGCGCCCACGATGGTGATGTGGTGCACGCCCTGGCTCTGGAGTTTTCTCCTCAATGCTCCACCAGCTTCGATTTGTATTCGCTGCGCTGCAGGCTGCCCCACGGCACGAGGTCCACCCGTGTCTGGACCACCAGCACGCTGCGCAGTCTCTCGCGGATCGCCTCCGCAAGCGCGTCACCTGCCATCGCTCCCCGCGCCAGCTCGACGCTCACGGGAACCGGCGGCTCCTGCTTCACGCCGGCAGCCTGCGGCTTGACCAGGATGTGCCCGCTCACCTCGGGAGCAAAGCCGCTCACGACCTCCCGCACCGCGGACGGGAAGACGTTCACCCCGCGGACGATGAGCATGTCGTCGGTCCGCCCAATGCAGCGCACGCGCGGTCCCGTGCGGCCGCAGGGACATGGGCTCGTCCGGATCTCCACGTGGTCGCGCGTGCGAAAGCGCAGCAGCGGCGCCGCGCGCTGCTGGAGGTGGGTCAGCACGAGCTCGCCAGTGGCGCCGTCCTCCAGCTCGAGCGCGGCGCCCGTGTCGGGATCGATCAGCTCGGGATGCACGAACCCGCGCGCGCCCAGGTGCATCCCGTCCTGCTGCTCGCACTCGCCCCAGAGCGACACGCCGATGTCGCCGATGCCCATCGCCTCGGTCACGCGCGCGCCCCAGCCCTCCTCGAGCTGGGCGCGGAAGGCGGGCTCGCCGCCGCCCGGCTCGCCGGCCACGAGCACGCGCTGCACGCTCGAATCGCGCAGGCTGGGCTCGCGCTCGACCAGGTATGCGGCGTAGGAGGGTGTGAGCACCGCGGCCTGGGGCCGCAGCAGCTCGATGGCGCGCAGCAGGCGCTCGGTCTGCCCCGTGCCGACCGGGATGTGGCTGAGGCCGAGCCGGTCGAACGACGCCAGCGCGGCCCCGGCCACGAACGGCCCCGCGTTGTAGGTGCTCACTACGCGCTGGCCGGCTTCGACGCCTGAGGCCGCGTAGCTGCGCGCCGACCCGGTGATCCAGTTGTCGAGGTCGCCCTTCGTGAGCGGGATGTAGCTGGGCGTGCCGGTGGTGCCGCTCGTGGAGTAGATGCGCACGATCTCGTCCGGCTGCGCGCAGAGATGCGCCCCGACCGGATTGTCCGGCGTGACCGTCGCCCTGATCTGCTGCTTCTCGGTGAGCGGCAGCTCGGCGATGTCGGCGAGCCCGCCAGGGTCGGCCGGAAGCCTCTCGCGGTAGAACGCCGAGCGCTCGAGTAGGTAGGCGAGCTGGCTGCGGTAGGAGGCGTCGTCGAGCTCGAGCTGCTCCTCCCAGGACCGGGTCTCCACCTCACTCGGACTCGTACTCAATCGCCTCCTCGGCCTGGCCCGCCATGAGGAATCCGATCGGAATGTCCTGCTCCTCGGCCAGGTGGGCGAGCAGGCCGGCCGTGCGCGCGAGGATGGGAACGGCCTTCACGGCGGCCGACGGGAAGCCGAGGTCGAGCATGACCGCCGCGATCGGCATCGACACGTTCATGGTGAGCGGCTTGCCCCAGGCGTCCTCGACGCCGTCGCGGATGCAGCGCGCCAGCAGCACGTGGGGGCCGCTCGCCCCGCGATCATCCGCCAGCTCGAGGATCCGCTCGGCGCGCGGATCGAGCGGGCGGTGGACCGGATGGCCGAAGCCCGGGAGCTTGGCGCCCGAGGCGTGTGTCTCACGCGCGACCTCCGCGCCGACATTCGCCGGGTCCCCGCCCGCCGCCACCTTCTCCTGCGCCGTCTCCAGCAGCCGCGCGCACGACTCGGCGGTGCCGAGGATGACCGGGCCGCAGCCCAGGATGCCCGCCGCCACCGCCCCCTGCAGCGAGCCGGGGTCGGCGGCGAGCGTCATACGCGCGGCCACGTTGGTGGGCATCATCCCGTGCTCCGCGATCGCCACGAGCAGCAGGTCCAGGAAGAAGCGCTGCTCCTCCGTTGGCTCGTCGCCGGTGAGCAGCAGGTGGAAGTACTCGGTGAAGCTCAGCCTGCCCATCAGATCGCCGGTGAGGTCGCGGCCGCGCACCTCGACCCTGTCGGGATAGGCCTGGCTGATGTGGCTTACGGGGTTCCCGGCCTTGCCGATCGGCATCGCCGCCGATCCTATCCCGGCCCGTCAGCCGGGCAGCCGGGGTCGATCAGGCGCGGTTCGCGCGCTCCGCGAGCAGTTCGGTGGCCTCCGGCGACGCGGCGGGATCGCGGGCACGCGCCTGGGCGCGGCGCGGCTGGGGCGCACGCGCAAGAAGCAGCGGCGCGCGATCAAGGGCAAGCTGCACAGCCGCCGCGGCGGGATCGACCGCTACTGCGTCAGGGGCGGCGGCGCGCTGCGGATCGGCTACCCCACGCGCCGCCTCCAGCGCTCCCGGGCGCTCCGCGCGGCGGTGCGCAGGCGAGGCAGCAAGGCGCTGCTCGCACTCACCTCGAGCAAGAGCTACAAGCTTCGCGGCCTGCGCGTGGGCTCACGTCAGAAGACGCTCCGCAAGCGGCTCCATCACGAGCGCCGCTTCCGCGTCGGCAAGAACACCTGGTACCTGAGCGCCGGCAGGAAGAGCCGGCTGTTGTTCCAGCTCCGGGGCGGCCGCATCCGCCAGCTCGGCATCGCCTCGAAGGCGCTCACGCGCAGCCGGCCAGCCGCGCGGGCCTTCCTGCGCGGCTGGCAGCTCTAGGACCGCCGCGTGACCGGGGTCTACTGGTTGCCCTCCGCCGCCGCCCGTGTGCGCTCCTCCTGCTCCCTCAGCTCGGGCGTGAACTCCTCGCCGAAGTCCTCCGCCTCGAACACCTGGCGGATCTCGATCTCGCTCTCGCCCTCCATGGGGTTGGGGCAGCGCTTGACCCATTCGATCGCCTCGTCCAGCGACTTCACCTGAATCAGCCAGAAGCCGGCGATCAGCTCCTTGGTCTCCGTGAAGGGACCGTCCACCACGTGGCGGTCCTTGCCGCTGAACTGGACCCGCGCGCCCTTCGAGCTGGGCTGCAGCCCCTCGCCCGCAAGCAGCACGCCGGCGTTCGCCAGCTCCTCGTTGAACTTGCCCATCTCGGCGAGCAGCTCCTCGCTCGGCATGACGCCCGCCTCGGAGTCCTCGTTCGCCTTGACCATGACCATGAAACGCATGTCTTCTCTCCTTGGTTGTAGGTGCTTCTACACATGCGTCGAACGAGCGCAGCCGAAATCGACACGAAATTGCGAAGGTGCTAGACCGGGTTCGCCGGCACGAGGATCGCGCCCTCGCCCGAGGCGTAGGCCTCCTCGCCGTGCTGGACGATGTCCATTCCGAGCGCCTCCTCGCGCTCGGTGGCGCGCAGTGGCATGACGAGCCCGATCAGCCGGAGCAGCACGAACGTGCCCACGAATGCGTAGACCGGGGCCGCGAGGGCCGCGAGGGCCTGGTGCCCGAGCTGGCCGGCGTTGCCGTAGACGAGCCCGTTCGACACGCCGTTCCACGACAGCTGCGCGAAGAAACCGATGAAGAG
This sequence comes from Thermoleophilaceae bacterium, assembly GCA_036724195.1. Lineage (GTDB taxonomy): Bacteria > Actinomycetota > Thermoleophilia > Solirubrobacterales > Thermoleophilaceae > DATACN01. Next base: position 875 of record DAIMGB010000178.1, on the reverse strand, counting down.
GATGCCGGTGAAGCCGGCGATACCGTGGGCGGCGAGCACGTCGAGCGTCTCGTCCACCCGGGTGCGCGGGCGCCAGACGATGACCGCGTAGCTGGGCAGGGCGGCGAGCACGCCTAGGGCCATCGCCCAACCGGGGCTGATGAAGCCGCCGGCGGGCGTGATCCCCACGCAGCCGACGATGATCGCGGTGGCCGCACCGATGGCGGTGACCTGCCGTCCGCGCACGAGGTCGAGCGCGAACCAGACGACGAGCGTGCACGCCGGCGTGAGCAGTGTGTTCGTGAACGCGAGCACGCTGGAGTGCCCGGTCGAGAAGCCACTGCCGCCGTTGAAGCCGAACCAGCCGAACCAGAGCAGGCCGGCGCCCAGCAGCACGTAGACCGCGTTGTGCGGCAGCAGCGCCTGGCGCCCGTAGTCCTTTCGCGCGCCCACCACCAGCGCCGCCGCCAGCGCCGAGAAGCCGGACCCCATCTCAACCGGAACGCCGCCGGCGAAGTCGAGCGTCCCATGCGCCTGCAGCCAGCCGCCTCCGAAGGCCCAGTGCGCAAGCACCGCGTAGATGAGGACCGACCAGAGCGCCGCGAACACGAGGAATGGACCGAACCGCATTCGCTCGACGACGGCGCCGGACACCAGCGCGACCGTGACGATGCAGAAGCTCGCCTGGAACGCAAAGAACAGCAAGTGCGGGATCGTGGTGCCCTCGCGTGGCGCAAACGCGACGTCGTGCAGGAACGCGTTGTGGAGGCCGCCCACGATCGCTCCCGTGCCGTCGAACGCGAGCGAGTAGCCCACGAGCGCCCACATCACCGTTGCCACCGCCAGCGCGGCGGCGCACATCATGAACGTGTTCAGCGTGTTCTTCGAGCGCACCA
>DAIMGB010000177.1:0-4928 GCA_036724195.1 Thermoleophilaceae bacterium | reverse complement strand
GGCCGAACAGGCGGGTCGGCAGCCGCAGCTCGCGCGTCCAGAGCTCGGAGTCCTGGCCGGCCGGGACGGGCTCCTCCCCCATCTCGAGCAGCTCCAGCGCGCGTGTGATGCGAGTGCGGTCGCCCGGGTCGATGCCGGCGGCGGCCGCGGGCGCGCGCTGCAACAGCTCCGCGTGCAGCTGCCCGGGGCCTTGCTCGTCCAGGCGCCGCCGCACGCTGGCGCGCAGCTCGGGCGGCGGCGGTGGGCGCAGGTCGAGCTGGCTGAGGGCCGCGCGCATGTACAGGCCCGTGCCGCCAACCACGAGTGGGCGCCTGCCCTCCGCCAGCGCGGCGTCGATCTCGCGGTGGGCCAGCTCGGCGAAGCGGCCGGCGGAGAAGCTCTCGGTGACCGGCACGAAGCCGATCAGGCGGTGCTCCAGCCGCTCCCGCTCCCGCGGCCCGGCGGCGCCGGTGAGCGCCTCCAGCCCGCTGTACACCTGGAGGGCGTCGGCCGAGATGGCCACGGGATCCTCCCCGCGGGCGCGCAGGCGCTCGGCCAGCGCTATCGCAACGGCGGTCTTCCCCACCCCCGTGGGCCCGAAGATTGCGACGATCTCCACCCTGCCAGTATGCGGGGCGTGCGGGGACCCCTGGCATTGGCCTTGGTAGCCCTTGCGGCTCTTTCGGGCTGCTCGGTCAAGGAGAAGAACGAGAACCAGAGCCCGCTGAAGGTGGCGCACGCTTCCGGCGAGACGCGCGTGCCCGCGAGGGCCGACCGCGTGGTGGCGCTCAGCCCCGACTCGCTCGACACCGCGCTGGCGCTCGGCGTGAAGCCCGTCGCCGTCGCGACCTTCCCGGACGGCCACCTCCCCACCTATTTGGCCTCCCGGGTGCGAGGGATCGAGAAGGCGGGCACCTACTCGAAGCCGTTCGTCAACGCCATCAACTTCGTGGGGCCCGACCTGATCATGGGCGAGAAAGACCTGCAAAAGCGCGATTTTGGGCGGCTTGGCAATATCGCCTCGACGGTGATGAGCGCCGACCGCGGCAACTCATTCGAGGTGAACACCCGCCTGTTCGGGGAGGCGATGGGCCGCACGGACCAGGCCGAGGCGCTGCTGTCGAAGTACGACCGCAGCACGGCCGGCGTGCGCGCGCGGCTCCGGTCGCTGCGTGACAAGAAGGTGTCGGTGGTCCGCGTGCTGCCCAGCGGCAAGGTGCAGCCCGCGGGCGCCCGCTCGTTCGCGGGCGTGATCGTCGGCCAGGCCGGCCTTGGACGCCCGCGCGGCCAGCAGGTCGAGAAGGACGCAGCCAAGCTGAACGGCGTCAAGAGCCTGGACGGCGACGTGATCCTGCTGACGGTGGCCCCCGGGGCGGGGCGCGCGGCCGCTCGCCTCGAGCACAGCGCCGCGTGGCGCCGCCTAGGGGCCGTGCGCGCGGGCCAGGTGCACCGCGTCCCTGACGACCCCTGGCGCACCGGCGGCGGGATAATGGGGGCCGAGCTGGCCCAGCGCCAGCTGCTGAAGGCGCTGGCGCCCTAGCCGGCGGCGCGGGCCAGCACGGGCTCCTCGCCTGCCAGCGTGGTGCTCGTGGCCGAGCGGATCTCGACAGCCGTGAGCTCGCCGGGCGCCGCCACGCCGGAGAAGTGGACCGTCTTGTTGTGGCGAATGCGCCCTCGCAGGCGCGACGGGTCGGTGCGCGACGGTCCCTCCACCAGCACGTCCATCGTGCGGCCCACGAAGCGCTGGGCCCGCTCGGCGGCGATCCGCTGCACGGCATCCACCAGGCGCCCCATGCGCTCCTTCTGGACCTCCCGCGCCACGGGGTCCGGCAGCGTGGCCGCCTCCGTGCCCCGGCGCGGGGAGAAGATGAACGTGAAGGCCGAGTCGTAGCGGGCCTGCTCCACCACGTCGAGCGTGGCCTGGAAGTCCTCCTCGGTCTCGCCCGGGAAGCCCACGATGATGTCGGTGGTGATCGCGCAGTCGGGCACCAGCTCGCGGATCATCGCCACTCGGTCCAGGTAGCGGCCCTGGTCGTAGGTGCGGCGCATCGCCTTCAGCAGGCGGCTCGAGCCCGACTGGAGCGGCAGGTGGATGTGCTCGCAGAGCGACGGCAGCTCCGCGTGCGCGCGGATCACGTCCTCCTTCATGTCCTTGGGGTGCGGGCTCGTGTAGCGCACGCGCTCGACGCCGTCGACGGCGTCCACCAGCGCCAGCAGCTCGGAGAAGCTCGTCTTCTCGCCCTTCGGCAGGTCGCGGCCGTAGGAGTTCACGTTCTGGCCGAGCAGCGTGACCTCGCGGACACCGTCGGCTGCCAGGCGCTCGACCTCGGCCAGCAGCTCGGCGGCCGGCCGCGACACCTCGCGCCCGCGCGTGGACGGCACGATGCAGTACGAGCACACGCAGTTGCAGCCCACCGAGATCTGCACCCAGCCCTGGAACTCGCGGGCCCGCTTGGCCGGTAGGTGCCCCGTGAAGCCCTCGAACTCGAAATAGCCCTGCGCGCTGAGGCTGTCGCTGGTCAGGAACTCGGCCAGCCGGTGCACCTGCCCTGGGCCGAAGGCCACGTCCACGAAGGGGAACTGCTCGAACACGCGCTCCTTCATCGACTGCGACCAGCAGCCGCCGATCCCGATGACGCGCTCGGGGTGCTCGCGCTTCAGGCGCCGCGCCTCGCCCAAATGGCCGACGAGGCGGTTGTCGGCCTTCTCCCTGATCGAGCAGGTGTTGAAGAGGATCAGGTCGGCGTCCGCGCGGTCCGTCACCTCGCCGTAGCCGAGCGAGTCGAGCATGCCCTTCATGCGCTCCGAGTCGTGCTCGTTCATCTGGCACCCGAAGGTGGTCAGGTGGTAGCGCTTCACGGCCCCGCTGAGGATAGCCCCCGCGACCCGCTCGGCCATCCCCGGGTAGCTCACCACCAGGCCGTCTTCGTCGAGCTCGAGCTCTGCCGGGAAGTCGGAGTCCAGGGCCACGTAGCGCACGCGGTGCGAGCCGAGCGGCTCGTAGCGCTGGTCGGACCGCCTGACGGTGAGCGCGGGCAGCGCCACCCAGGCCATCACCAGGTTCACGGGCTTGCCGCCGTCGAGCAGGCCCTCCCGCAGCACCGGCATCGCGTTCGTGACCGGGCAGTGCTCGAGGTCGCAGTCGCGCGCGCCGTCGAACTCCGCCGGGTTGCCGCCCGGCTCGGGCAGGTCCACCTCGCCGCTCGAGCCCACGCTGATGTCCCACGAGCCGACGCGGTCGCGTCGCAGGTCGAGGTGGCGCGACCAGCCCGCGCCCGAGGCGTTCACGCTCAGGTGGGCGGTGTCGTAGCCGGGCGAAGTGTCCAGCGAGTAGCGCGCCTCGTAGGGGAACGGCTCGACACCCACCTGCACCCCGCGCGCCACCAGGCGCCCGTCGCGCAGCCAGACGTCGGCGTACTCGGCACGCCAGCCGTCGAGGCCGCGCCAGACCAGCGCACGGCTCACTTGGCGTAGTCGGTGGCGCGGCTCTCGCGGATCACCGTGACCTTGATCTGCCCCGGGTAGGCGAGCTCCTTCTCGACGTCGCGCGCGATCTTGTGCGACAGCAGCGCGGCCTTGTCGTCGTCCACGTCCTCGGGCTTAACGATCACGCGGATCTCGCGGCCCGCGTGCATCGCGTAGACCTTTTCGACGCCCTCGTGGCGCCCGGCGATGTCCTCGAGCTCGTGCAGCCGCTTGACGTACGACTCGAGCGACTCCCCGCGCGCCCCCGGCCGTGCGCCCGACAGGGAGTCCACGATCTGCACGATCACGGCCTCGACGGTCTGCGGCTCGACCTCGTTGTGGTGGGCCTCCATCGCGTGGGCCACCGCCTCGGGCTCCTTGTACCGGCGCGCCATCTCGCCACCCACGAGCGCGTGCGGGCCATCGACCTCGTGCGAGACGGCCTTGCCGATGTCGTGCAGCAGCGCGGCGCGCGCGGCCACGCGCGGATCTGCCTGCAGCTCCGCGGCCAGCATGCCCGCCAGCCGGGCGCACTCGATCGAGTGGTGCAGCACCTGCTGGCCGTAGCTCGTGCGGTAGCGCAGGCGGCCCAGCAGCTTCGTGAGCTCGGGGTGCAGCGAGCCCAGGTTGGCCTCGAACACGGCCTGCTCCCCCACTTCGACGATGTGGCCCTCGATCTCCGAGCGCGCCTGGTGGTAGGCCTCCTCGATCCGCGCCGGGTGGATGCGCCCGTCCTGGAGCAGCCGCTCCAGCGTGAGCCTGGCGATCTCGCGGCGCACGCCGTCGAAGCCCGACAGCAGCACCGCCCCGGGGGTGTCGTCGACGATGAAGTCGATCCCCGTCAGCGTCTCGAGCGAGCGGATGTTGCGCCCCTCGCGGCCGATGATGCGGCCCTTCAGCTCGTCGGACTTCAGCTCGACCACCGAAACCGTGGTCTCCACGGCGTGGCCGCCGGCCACGCGCTGCATGACGGCGGCGAGGATGCTGCGAGCGCGCCTGTCGGCCTCCTGCTTTGCCTGCTCCTCGGCCTGGCGGATCACGCGGGCGCTGTCGTGGCGCAGCTCGTCCTCGAGCTCGCGCAGCAGGATCTGGCGCGCCTGGCCCGCGCTCAGCCCGGCGATCTGCTCGAGCTCGCGCAGCTGGACGCGCTTGGTCTCCTTCAGCTGCTCCTGGTTTTGGTCCAGGTTGCGCTGGCGGTCGTCCATCGAGCGCTCGCGCTCGGCCAGCTCCTGGCCGCGCAGCTCGATCGACTGGTCCTTGGCGAGCATCCGCTCCTCGAGCCGCGCCAGCTCGGCGCGGCGGACTCGCAACTCGTCCTCGAGCGCGTCGCGCCGCTCAGGCGCTGACTGCGGCTCTGACTTGGTGCGGCGCGGTGCAGCCGGCGCTGCAGCCGTTGCCGGCGCGGGTGAGGGCGGAGGGGCCGCGGCGGCGAGCCGGGTGTGCGCGGCTGGGCCGCCGGCCGTCGGTGACGCGGCGCGCGGCCG
>DAIMGB010000176.1:0-4929 GCA_036724195.1 Thermoleophilaceae bacterium | reverse complement strand
CCTGCAGCAGCTCGTCGGCCTCCACGCGCGTGCGCTCGGCGGACTCGATCGAGTCGACGATCGCGCGCCGGCGCTTGTCGAGCGCCTCGGCGATGCGCGGGAACGCGACCTTGCGCAGGATCGAGAAGCTGATCCCGAACGCGAGCAGCGTCCAGATCATCAACCCCACGCTGGGGGTGACGAGGAAGTTGCCGGAGCCGCCGCTCTGGGCGACGACGAGGATGCCGCCGCCTCCCATCAGCCGGAGCCGCCCAGGAAGAACGCGATCAGGCCGAAGATGAAGGCGTAGAACACGATCGCCTCGGTAAGCGCGAAGCCGAGCCACTGGATGCTCGTGATCTCCTCACGCATCTCCGGCTGCCTGGTGACCGACTCGATCACCTTGCCGAAGATGTAGCCGACGCCGATGCCGGGGCCGATCGTGCCCAGGCCCGCGCCGACGCCGAGGGCGATGGACTGCATGCCCTTCCCAGCCGCCGCGGCGGCTATGAGCAATGTGCTTGCGATGTCTTCCATCGAAGCGCTCCTTTCTGTCAGTGACCCTCGGCGGCTGTCGCTTCGCCGAGGTAGATGGCGGTCAAGGTCGTGAAGATGAATGCCTGCAGGGTGGCGATCAGGACCACCTCGAACATGAAGAAGAGCACGGCCACGGGCAGCGTGAACACGCCGAGCGCGGCAAGTCCGAGGATCACCACGAGGCCGCCTCCCATGAACAGGATCAAGAGGTGCCCGGCCAGCAGGTTCGCAAACAGTCGAACGGAGAGCGAGATCAGCCGCACGAAGTGCGAGATCACCTCGATCCCGAAGATCGGGACGCGGGCGAAGCCTGTGACCCCGGACGGGATCCAGCTCTTCAGATACCCGAAGAAGCCCTTCGAGCGGACGCCCTCGATGTGGTACGAGAGCCACACGATCATCGCGAGGATGAGCGGCACCGACAGGTTGGCCGTCGCCGCGTAGATCGCGAAGGCGGGCAGCTGCAGCCCGAAGACGTTCACCGTCTCCTCGGTGTTCGTCGGCAGCGGGATGTAGCCGATCATGTTCGAGAACCAGATGAAGAAGAAGAGCGTGGCGAGGAACGGGAACCACTTGAGCGCCATCTGCGGGTCCATGTTGTTCCGCGTGATCTGGTTGTAGGTGAGGTCGTAGGCCGCCTCCACCGCCGTCTGCACGTTGTTCGGCTTGTCCTGCATGCGCTTGGCGATGTACACCATCGCGGTCGTCGCGAGGGACGCCGCGATCACCACGTACAGCACCGCCTTGGTGATGCTCAGGTCGAGCGCGCCGATCTTGATCGTGACCCAGGGGTCGAGCTTGAACTCGTTCTGGGGCTGGAACTGGTTGTTGCGGCCCTCCGAGCCGAAGCCCGCGTACAGGATGATCCCGAGCAGCAGCGTCAGCCCGATCCCGAGGAAGACCTGGTTGCGTGGGCTCATCTTCTTGATGCGGGAGATCATCGGGTCTCCCCCGTCTTACCCCGCTGCTCGAACGGGCGCGTGAACATCTCGCCGGTGAGCATGAACGTGAAGAGCGTGATCGAGAGCACTCCCGCGGCGAGCCCGGCGTCGTTGTCGGCCAGGCCCACGCCGAAGATCGCGGCCGCCACCAGCCAGCCGCGCGCGAGCATGCTGCCGGCCAGCAGGCCGGCCACGGTGCGCGGATCGTCGGACGCGCGGGCGCGGCTGTTCAGATACTCACGCAGCCCGCGCTGGGCGAGCCAGGCCGCCGCGGCGGCCGCATAACCGAGCAACGGGAAGCCCGCGAGAACGAACACCGGGAGCGCGATCACCAGGACCAGCAGGTCCAGATAGCGCATAGGTGTCATGGGGTCTCGGAGTGGGGTGCGTAGCGCGTGCTGGTTCTGCATTCAAAGGTGACCGGCGTGAGTGCAGGAGAAGGCGGCGTCGCGCACCCTCGCCGGGGTCCGCAACGGTATACCAGCGGACGACTTTGTGACTACTTTGTGACAGCTGCCGCTCGCCGGGTGGGCGTGAGGTCGCCCCGGCGGTCGAGCGCGTGGAGGAAGGCCGCGACCACGTCGCCGTCGAACTGCGCCCCCGAGCCGGCCAACAGCTCGTCGCGCGCGGCGTCGTCGCCGAGCGCGGGGCTGTAGACGCGGTTGGCGGTCATCGCCTCGTAGGCGTCGGCCACCGCGAGGACGCGCGACTCGATCGGGATGCGGTCGCCGGACAGGCCGTGCGGGTAGCCCATGCCGTCGACTCGCTCGTGGTGGCTGAGGATCCAACGGGCGAGGTCCGCGAACTCGGCACCCTCGAGCAGCCGTGCCGCGATCTCGGGGTGCGTGCGGATCTCGCGCCACTCCTCGTCGTCGAGGGGGCCGACCTTGGAGAGCAGGCCGTTCGACACGCCGACCTTGCCGACGTCGTGCAGCACGCCGGCAAGCCGTACGCGCTCCCCGTGCTCCGGCTCGAAGCCCAGCTCGGTGGCGATCAGGCCGGCGTAGCGGCCGACCGTGTGGCAGTGGTCGGAGCTGCCAGTGTCACGGATGTCGAGCGACTCGGCCAGCCCGACGATCGTGGCCAGCTGCAACTCGCTGTTCGTGTCGCGCTCGCCGGCCAGGGCGCGCGCGACCTCGGTGCTGTAGATCACCGAGCGGTCCTTGCCCATGTCCTTGGCCGAGTAGAGCGCCTGGTCGGCGGCGCGAAGGAGCAGCTCGGCGTCCGTGCCGTGGTCGGGGTAGCTCGCCACCCCGAAGCTGATCGTGATCGGCACGGGCTCGTCGGCGAAGGTCCGCTGGGTGGCGCGCCGCAGGCGCTCGGCCACGAGGAAGGCGCCGCGCTCGTCGGTCTCGGGCAGTAGCAGGGCGAACTCCTCGCCGCCGACGCGCGCCGCCATGTCGATGCGGCGCTTCCAGCGGCCGAGCTCCTCGGCCAGCTTGCGGAGCGCCATGTCGCCGGCCTGGTGCCCGAGGGTGTCGTTCACGGCCTTGAAGTCGTCGAGGTCGCCCACGATCACCGACATCGGGCGGGCGCCGCGGCGCGAGCGCTCGAGCTCGATGTCGAAGAGCTCCTCGAGCGCGCGTCGGTTGAGAAGCCCGGTGAGCGGGTCGGTGCGAGCGGCGTCGCTGAGCTGCGCCACGAGCCTGCCGATGCGCTGACGCATGTAGGCGACGACCAGGCCTCCGGCCAGAGCGGTGCCCACCGTCATCACCCAGCGCTGCTCCGGCACCACTGTGTGCACCGTGGTCAGCGCGGCGGCGAACACCGCGCCGAGGAAGGCCACCTGCAGCACGGCGCGCCACGGGTCGAGGAAGTAGAAGGCGAGCATGCCCACCCACACGAAGTAGAGGCCGTAGACGCTCCCGCCACGGCCGTCGAAGTGCACGGCCAGCGCGATCTGCACGTTGGCGAGCGCGAGGAAGAACGGCACGCTCACGCCGGGCAGTCGCTCGGCCTGCAGCACGAGCAGCGCGCCGCTCGCCAGCGCGACGCCGACCAGGGCCAGCAGCGCGGTCACGTTCGCCTGCTCGCGCATGGGCAGGATGAGCGAAGCCAGGCCGAGCATTCCGCCGGCCACGAACAGGTAGCCGAGGGTGCGCGCCATGGCAGGGCGGTCGAGGGGACCGTCAGATGTCTGCCGCCCTCCGGAGGAGCGACCGGGATCCATACCACCGGTATCGGCCTGGCGAGCGCGCGGCCTTAGCCCGGTCAGACGACCCGCAAGAGCGCTTCCACGACCTGCTCGTCGAACTGGCCGCCGGCGGCGCGGCGCAGCTCCCGCGCGGCGTCCCCGGGCGCCAGCGCAGCCCGGTACGGGCGGTCCGCCGTCATGGCCTCGTAGGCGTCGGCTACGGCGAGTATGCGCGCCTCCACCGGCAGCTCCTCGCCGGCCCGGCCCTCGGGGTAGCCGAGCCCGTCGGGGCGCTCGTGATGGGCGAGGATCCAGGAGCGTATGTCCTCGAAGTCGGTGGTCTCCACCATGCGCGCGCCGATCGACGGATGGGAGCGCACGAGGCGCCAATCCTCCGGGCTGAGCGGGCCGGGCTTTCGGCTCAATTCGTCGGGCATGCCCACGCGGCCGACGTCGTGGAGGATGCCCGCCAGGCGGACGCGCTCCACGGAGTCGGGCTCGAGCCCGAGCTCGCGCGCCATCAGCTCGGCGAAGCGAGCCACGCGGTGGCAGTGGCTGGTCGAGCCGGACTCGCGCATGTCGAGCGCCTCGGCCAGGCTCAGCAGCGCGGCCAGCTCGACGTGGCTGTCCTCGTGCCCGCGCGGCGCCCGCGCCAGGATGCCCGGCACCTCGGCGCTCGAGATCACCGACCGGTTGCGGCCGAGCCGCTTGGCCGCGTAGAGCGCCTGGTCGGCGGCGCGCAGGAGCGCCTCGGACGATTGGCCGTGCAGCGGGAAGGTGGCGATGCCGAAGCTCGCGGTGAACGACCCGGGCCCGCCCGCGAACGCCCGCTCGATGTCCCCGCGGATGCGCTCGGCCAGCATGTAGGCGCCGTGCTCGTCCGAGTTCGGCGCGAGCAGCGCGAACTCCTCGCCGCCCACGCGCGCGGCGCTGTCGAAGCTGCGCTTGGCGGTGTCGAGGGCCTGGCCGACGCGCTTCAGCGCCTCGTCCCCGGCCGGGTGCCCGCGGCTGTCGTTCAGCTCCTTGAAGCGGTCCAGGTCGGCCACGATCAGGCTGAGCGGCGCCTCGGTGCGGCGGGCGCGCTCGATCTCGACGTCGAACACCTCCGCGAAGCCGCGTCTGTTCAAGAGCTCGGTGAGCGGGTCGCGCCGGGCGGCGTTCGTGAGGCTCTCGATCAGCGCGGCCAGCCGGTCGCGGATCGCGGCCACCGCCAGGCCGGCCAGCAGCAGCGTGCCGACCGTGGCGAGCCAGCCGGCGACGGGGGTGAAGTCGAGGTCCTGCGCCGACAGCTCAACGGCGAACGCGCCCGCCACCACGCCGAGGTGCACGAGCGCGGCG
>DAIMGB010000175.1:0-4932 GCA_036724195.1 Thermoleophilaceae bacterium | reverse complement strand
GTCCCTGCGCCATCCGCACAGCCGTGAAGTTGAGCGGCACGAAGGCGCCCGCGGCAATCGCGAACACCGACGAGTAGCGCGCCTGGCGGTCGGGGTCCTCGATCGAGAAGCGCAGCGGGTAATAGACGCAATAGAGCAGGAACACAACGAGGAACGAAACCAGAACGGGCTCGTCCCAGACCCACCAGTGCCCCCACGAGGCCTTGGCCCAGATCGCCCCGGTCACGAGCACCCCGACGCCGAGGATGATCGACAGGTGGATCGCGACGTAGGAGCGCATGTCCCAGGTGCGGTCGCCGGTGCGCAGGTGCTTGATGGCCATGATGCCGCCGGCCACGAAGCCGCACAGGGCGACGATCGCCATTGGCACGTGGATGTAGAAGATCTTCTGGACGAAGCCCTGATCGGCGTCCAGCGGCGCGTAGAAGAACACCAGCGCGAGCGCGGTGGCGGTGGTCACGACCGTGGCTATAGAGAGCGGTTTGAAGCCCCTGGAATACATCAGTCCTCGAGGAGGTAGTCGAAAACGGCGATCGACAGGAGGATGAACACAACATCGTAAAGGGCCAGCAGCCCCAGCCAGCGCCCAAGATCCTCAGACGAGGCCGAGACGCGCATCAGGGGCTCGCTTGCGCGGGCCGCCGCGATCAGCAGCGGCACCAGCAGCGGCAGCAGAAGCAGGGGCACGATCAGCTCTCGCGCCCGGGTCTCGGCGGCCAGCGCGGCGGTCAACGCGCCCACGGCAGCGAGCCCCAGATCGGCCAGCAGCAGGATCAGCACCAGCTGCGGCAGGCCGTCGAGCAGATCCGGGCCGAGTAGCAGCAGGCCGAAGGCGGGCACGGCCACCAGCTCGAGCGCGAGCAGGAACAGAAACAGCGCCGCGCCCTTCGCCAGGAACAGCGCCGTGCGGTCGATCGGAGCCAGCAGCAGGCCGTCGATGCCGCCCTGCTCGCGCTCGGCGGCGAACAGGCGCGTGACGCCGATCACCGCGGCCAGCAGCAGCGTCACCCACAGCACGCCCGAGGCCAGCTGGCCGTCGAGCGCGTTGCGGTCGAGGCCGAAGTGGAAGAGCACGAAGCAGGTGACCGTGAACAGCGTCATCGCCGGCACCGACTCCTTGGTCCGCCACTCGATCCGCAGGTCCTTGCGCAGGATCGTGACCGCGGCGCCGATCACCGGTAGAGCTCCCGGACCCGGTCGGCCGGCGGTGGCGTCCCGGCGAACTCCTGGCGCCCGCCGCGCAGGCCCAGCGCCACGTCGGCCTCGCGAAGCGCCCAATCGACGTCGTGGGTCACCAGCACGCGCGTGCGCCCGCTCGCGCGCCCGATCAGCGGCTCGAGCAGGTCGGCCGCGGCGGGGTCGAGGCCCGCGCGCGGCTCGTCGAGCAGCAGCAGCGGCGGCTCGTGCAGCACGGCTCGGGCGGCCGCCAGCCGTTGGACCATCCCGCGCGATAGGCCGCGCAGCGGCTCGTCGGCGCGCCGTTCCATGCCCACCGAGGCGAGCGCCTCGGCGACCCGCGTGCCGTTCACGCCGTGCAGGCGGGCGTGGTAGGTCAGGTTCTCGCGCCCGGTCAGCTCGCGGTAGAGCAGCGGCTCGTGGCCCAGGTAGCCAACCTTGCCGTGCACCTTCCAGGTCTCCTTCGGCAGCTCGGCGCCCAGGACGCGCGCGGCCCCGCCGTGCGGCCGCAGCAGCCCGGCCAGCACGCGCAGCAGCGTGGTCTTGCCGGCGCCGTTGGCGCCCAGCACCGCCAGGGTCTGGCCCTCGTCGACTCGCACGCTGACGCCGGCGAGCGCGACCCGCTCGCCGTAGTGCCGCTCGAGGCCGTCGAGCTCGATCGCAGGCATGCGCCGAAGCCTATGCTGGCCCGGTGGCCCGGCCCGTCGGCATCAACCACGTGGCCCTCGAGGTCGGAGACCTCGAGGAGGCGCTCGAGTTCTACGGCCGGATCTTCGAACTGCGGCTGCGCGGTCGCGTGCGCGGCATGGCGTTCGTCGACCTGGGCGACCAGTTCCTCGCGCTCGCCGAGGGCCGCGACGGCCCGCCCGACCGTGGGCGGCACTTCGGCCTGGTGGTGGATGACCGCGAGGCCGTGCGGCGCGCTCTGGAGGACGCCGGCGCCGACATCGTGCCCACCCGCGGGCTGCGCTTCCTCGACCCGTGGGGCAACAGCGTCGAGGTCGTGGAGTACGGCGACGTGCAGTTCACGAAGGAGGCCGGCGTGCTCGCCGGAATGGACCTGGAGGCCCTGGAGAAGTCGGAGGACGCCTTGCGGGAGCTCGAGGAGAAGGGCCTCAGGCCCGCTCCAGGGTCTCCGCCGCGTGCTTGAGGGTCGGCTCGACCACCGGCCACGACTGGCCGATCGCCTTCGGGTTGCCGGGGAAGTTCACGATCAGCGTCCGCCCGCGCACGCCTGACACCCCGCGCGTGAGGATGCCGAGCGGCGTGTGATCGCGCGAGTCGGCCCGGATCGACTCCGCCCAGCCGGGGGCCTCGCGCTCGATCACGTCGCGCGTTGCCTCCGGGGTCACGTCGTCGTGCGTGAGCCCGGTGCCGCCGGTGGTGAACACGAAGCGAGCGTCCTCGTCGTCGGCGAAGCGCCTGAGCGCGGCGGCGATCGCCTCGCGGTCGTCGGCCACCAGCTCGCGGACCACGTCGAGCCCGGCGGCCTTGCAGAGGTCGTGCAGCTGCTGACCCGAGCGGTCCTCCCCCTCGCCCCTGGCGAGCGAGCTGGACACGGTGAGCACGGCGGCGCGCACTAGCGCTTCCAGTCCTGCTTGCCGCCGGTCTTCTCGAGCAGCTCGACGGGTCCGACCGTCACGCCGCGCTCGATGCCCTTGACCATGTCGTAGACGGTCAGCGCGGCCACCGAGGCGGCCGTCATGGCCTCCATCTCCACCCCGGTCTGGGCGCTGGTGCGCGCCTCGGCGATCAGCGTCACGCGGTCGTCGCCGATCTCCGCGCGCACGTCCACGAACGAGAGCGGCAGCGGGTGGCAGAGCGGGATCAGCTCGGCGGTGCGCTTGGCGGCCTGGATGCCGGCGATGCGGGCGGTGCCGATCACGTCGCCCTTCGGCGCGTCGCCGCGGCGCACGGCGGCCACGGTCTCGGCAGACATCGTCACGACTGCGCGCGCAACGGCGCGGCGGTCGCTCACCTGCTTCTTGCCCACGTCGACCATGCGGGCCGACCCCGCGTCGTCGAGGTGGGAGAGCTCGTCAGACAGAGGCCTGGGACTGCTGGGCCGCGCCGATCAGGTCGCGCACGGCCTGCTCATCGCCCCGGCGCAGCAGCTCGACCGGGTCTGGTTGGCCGTTCACGATCGACTCGAAGAAGGCTTTGCGGTCCTGGTAGGTGGGCAGCGTGCCCTTGGCCCAGCCGCGCACCTCGTTCAGCAGGATCGCGAGGCGGGCGTAGGGCTCGCCGTACTCCTCGGCGATCTCCGCCTTGATCCGCTTCGCCAGCGCGGGGGAGGCGCCGGCGGTGGAGATCGCGATCGCCAGCGGGCCGGTGCGCACGATTGCGGGCAGGATGAAGTTGCAGAGCGGCGGCACGTCCACGATGTTCACGAGCATCGCCCGGCGCTCGGCGTCCTCGTAGACCTTGATGTTCACGTCGGTGTCGTCGGTCGAGGCGATCACCATGAAGGTGCGCTCGAGGTCCTCGGGCCGGTACTCGCGCCGCTCCCAGCGGATCGAGCCCTCGGAGGCCAGCTCGCGCAGCGGCTCGATCGCGTCGGGCGCCACCAGCGTCACGTTGCCGTCGCAGGCCAGCAGGCCCTCCACCTTCACGAGCCCGATCTCGCCGCCGCCCACCACCAGGCAGCGCCGCCCCGACAGCTTCAGGCAGGCGATGTAGAAGGGCGTGTCGAGCATGCCCTGCACGCAGCTCTGGTCGCAGATCCCCCTGCGGAGCTGGCAGACGCATTCCTTGCCCGCGTAGGCCTGAGCCGGCATGACGATCAGTCTACGCAGCCAGGTTCTAGTCTCAGGCCGGTTGAGTGACCTCGACACAGCTGCTCGCACGATCGTGCGCGACTCGCTGGGAGTGACCTCAGGCGAGAGCCTCCTGGTGGTCTGCGACCCGACCACGCACGAGCTCGGCATCAAGCTGCGCGACGAGGGCGAGCGGGCGGGCGCCGACTCGGTGCTGGCGCTGATGGCCGAGCGCGAGACCAACGGAGAGGACCCGGCGGCGCCGATCAGCGCGGCGATGGTCGCGGCCGACGTCGTGCTGGCGCCCACGGCGAAGTCGATTTCCCACTCGGAGGCGCGAAGGCGAGCCACCGAGGCGGGGGCGCGCATCGCCACGCTGCCCGGGGTGACCGAGGAGATGCTGGCGCGCGTAATGAGTGTGGACATGGACGAGTTGGAGCGCCTCACGCACGCGATCGCCGAGCGCCTGGACGCCGCCTCCGAGGCGCGCATCACGTGCCCGAACGGCAGCGACCTGACCCTCTCTCTCGAGGGCCGCGCAGGCATCCCCGACGACGGTCGGCTGACCGCGCCGCGTGCGTTCGGCAACCTGCCCCGGGGGAGGGCTTCATCGCGCCGCTCGAGGACCGCGCCGAGGGCAAGCTGGTGGTGGACGGCTCGATCGCGGACATCGGGCTGATGGACGAGCCGGTCGAGCTGACGATCGAGGGCGGCCGGCTGACCGCCGCGACGGGCGACGCCGGCCGCCAGCTCTACGAGATGCTCGCCGCGCACGGCGGGGAGAACGTGGCCGAGCTGGGCGTGGGCGCCAACGATCGCGCCATCATCACCGGCAACGTGCTCGAGGACGAGAAGGTGCTCGGGACGATTCACGTGGCGTTCGGCGCCTCGGCGGGGTTCGGGGGCGTGGTCAAGGTTCCGGTGCACATCGACTGCGTGATCCTGAAGCCGGAGCTGACGGTGGACGGCGAGCCGCTCGTCAGCGGCGGCCGGCTGCTGG
>DAIMGB010000174.1:0-4934 GCA_036724195.1 Thermoleophilaceae bacterium | reverse complement strand
ATCCGGCTCGGCACCAACAGCCCTGTCAACCACGTGGGCATGGTCGTGGCGATCGACGACCTGCCGCCGCTGCTCTGGCACGCGGAGCTGGGGCGCTCGCTGCCCGACGTGTGGACCGGCGAGCGCCAGCGGGGCGTGCAGCTGCACATGCTGGGCGACGCCGTGCGTACCTGGCGGGCGCGCTACCGCCAGGACGCCTGGGTGCGCCAGCTCGAGGGCGAGGTCCAGCGCCCTCACGAGGACCGCGCGATGGAGGCCATCGAGCGCTTCGACGGCAGGCCCTTCCCCACGACCGGCGGGCTGGTGCTGCAGTGGGCCACGGCGCGCGTGAAACGCCGGGCCTCCTCACGCGAGGCCGTCTACTGCGCCGAGCTCGTGGCCACCACCTACCAGCACATGGGCCTGCTGCCGAACCGGCGGCCGGCGAGCTGGTACGACCCCGGGCGCTTCTGGAGCGGCGACCGCATCGAGCTGGTGCCCCCCTTTGCGCTCGGCGGCGAGATCGCCGTGCGCTGACACCTAGAGGGGCGTAGGATCGCCACATGGGCACCCCGGCAGGGAGCCACAGCTTCGGCCCCGGCGACGCAACACTCACCGTGAAGACCTACCGCGAGGGAGTCGCGGCTAAGGCCGGCCACGACCTGATCATCGAGGTCCAGCAATGGGACGCCGTGCTCGAGCTCGCCGCCGACCCGTCCCAGTCGCGCCTCGAGTTGAACGCCGACCCGGCCTCGCTGCATCCCCGCGAGGGGCTGCGGGGGGTGAAGCCGCTGTCTGACAGGGATCGCCGCGAGATCCGCAAGAACATCGACGGCAAGGTGCTCGGCACCCAGCCGATCGCCTTCCGGTCGAACGCTGTCGAGGCCGGCGGCGGCGAGGGCCGGCTGACGGTGCGCGGCGAGCTGACGATGGCGGGCGGCGCGCAGCCGGTCAGCTTCGACCTGCGGATCGCCCCCGGCGGCGAGCTCACCGCCGCGACCGAGCTCGTCCAGAGCGACTTCGGGATCAAGCCCTACCGCGGCTTGATGGGCGCGCTCAAGGTGCGCGACTCGCTCGAGATCCTCTTCGAGGGAAGGCTGCCGGCCTAGATGCCCTCCCGCTTCGTGTTCCGCTGCGAGGTCTGCGACTCGGAGCCCGACGAGGAGACGCAGCGCACCCTCACCAGCCAGCTCGCCGAGCTGCGCTCGGGCGAGTATGTGAACGCCCCGCCAGCGGCAGCTGTTCCGCCAGTCTGGGCGCTACTCCGGCGGCGTCTGAGCGCTAGCGCGGCGCGGCGCTGAAGCGGCGCCAGTGGTCGGGCAGCCCGCGGTGCTCGAGGAACACGACGTGGTCGTCCGTGCCGGATGCGGCCACGGCGTCCCACACCTTGCGCAGAGCGCCGTCCTGGTCCTCGGCCGCCACCGAGACCTCGAACACGCCGAGCTCGTCGGGTTCCCCCAGCTCGGCATCCGGCAGCGCGTCGCCGAGCTTGGTGAGGGCCTCCTGGTCGCCCGGCGTGCCGGGGTGCAGCAGGAGCATCCCGATCTTGGCCGTCAGAGCCCGAGCTCCTTCCCATAGTGGTCGCGGTACTGCCCGCGGCGGTGCAGCACGTTGCGCACGTAGTTGCGCGTCTCCTTGAACGGGATGTCGCGCGTGGAGTCGAAGTTGTCCGGGCCGCCGGCGCGCGCAACCCAGCGGCTCACGTTGGTCTCCCCCGCGTTATACGCCGCGATCGCCAGGGTCTCGTTGCCGCCGTAGCGGCGCATCAGGTAGCGCAGGTAGTAGGCGCCGTAGGCGATGTTGATCTGTGGCGTGGCGAGGTCCTCGTGCGTGAACGCCGTGCCGCCCGAGTCGCGCGCGATGAACCTGGCCGTGGCGGGTGTGATCTGCATCAGGCCACGCGCGCCGGCGTGCGAGGTCTGGTCGCGGAAGCGCGACTCCTCGTAGATCACCCCGGCGATCAGTGCCGGGTCGAGGCCCTTCTCGCGCGCCTGCTGGCGAATGATGTCCTCGTGGCGCAGCGGCAGGGTGAGCTCGCGCACGGCGTCGCCGAGCGGGCCGATCCCCGCGGCCACCATGATCGCTCCCCCGGCGAGCACCGCCAGCAGGGCAAGGTGTCGTGCGGGACGAGCCCGGGAGTGGGCAGCGGCTGAACTCACGCTGCGCCTATGGTGCCAAGGAAGGAGGTCAACGACTCCTTCAACTCATCGAGCGACCCATCGTTCCGGACCACGAAGTCCGCTCGTTCCGCCTTTTCCGCCTGTGGCAGCTGGCGACCGGCCCTCGAGGCGACCGCCGTGTGACCGCGTGCGCCGGCCCGTTCCTCCCTGACGGACTCCTCCGCGATCACCGCCAGGGTGTGGTCGAAGGCGTTCTCCATCCCCGCCTCAAACAGCAGGGGCACCTCAACCACGGCGGCCACGGGCCGCGGCTCGGCGGCATCCACCTCTGCCCTCCAACTCATCACCCGTTCCCCTACCCGGGGCCAGAGCAGGCCCTCCAGCCAGTCGCGGTGCTCCTGCTCCCCGAAGGCCCGCTCGGCCACCGCGGAGCGATCGACCCGGCCGCCGGGCGCCATCTCGGGGCCGAGGCGCTCCACGAGGGCGTCACGCAGCTCGTCCGTGTCGAGCAGCTCGTGCACCACGGCATCAGTGGAGAGCGTGGCTGCGCCGAGCTCGCCGAGCGCGCGCAGGGCCTCGGACTTGCCGGCGCCAAGGCCGCCGGTCAGGCCTACAAAGGGGACCCGGGCTGCCCGGGCCTCCATCTAGGGGCCGGTCTCGTCCTGCTCGTCCGGAGCGGCAGCGTCCGGAGCGGGCTCTTCCCCAGCCGGCTCCTCGGAAGGTGCGGAGTCTTCGGCGGGGGCGGCGTCAGCCGTGGGCTCCTCGGCGGAGGCATCCTCAGCCGGTGCGGCTTCCTCTGGCGCAGCGGCCTCAGCAGGCGCGGCGTCCTCTGCCAGGGCGGCGTCCGCAGCAGGCGCGGCATCCTCTGCCGGCGTTGCCTCCGCGGCGGCCTGCTCGGCCGCCTGGGCCTCCTGGTTCTCGACCGCGGCGCGCAGGTCCTCCGCGCCCTCGATCTGCGGGCCCGCGAAGACGTCCTGGGACAAGCCCAGCTCCGGCACGTTCTCGAGGTCGCCGGCGTCGCCGGGCTCCCCGGGGGCGCCCGCTCCCGCGCCGTCACGCAGCGGGACCTGGTTGGCCTCCACGCGCTTGACGCTGAGCGACAGGCGGCGACGGTCGGAGTCGATCTCGAGGATCTTCACCCGCACCTCCTGGCCGGGCTCCACGACCTCGCGCGGGTTCTCGACGTGGTGGTGGGCCAGCTCGGAGATGTGCACGAGCCCCTCGACGCCGTCCATGATCTCCACGAACGCGCCGAAGGTGACGACCTTGGTGACCTTGCCGTCCAACTCGTCGCCGACGTGGTAGGTGTCGATCACCCGCTGCCACGGGTCCTCCTGGGTCTGCTTGAGGCCCAGCGAGATGCGCTGGCGCTCGCGGTCGATGTCGAGCACCTTCACCGGCACGGTCTGGCCGATCGAGAGGATCTCGGAGGGGTGGTTGACGTGGCTCCACGACAGCTCGGAGATGTGGATCAGGCCGTCGATGCCGTCGAGGTCCACGAACGCGCCGAAGTCCACGATGTTGGAGATCGCGCCCTCCACGACCATGCCGGGCTGCAGGCGGTCGAGGATCTGCTGGCGGACCTCCTTGCGCTCCTCCTCCAGCACCGCGCGGCGCGAGAGCACCACGTTGTTGCGGGAGCGGTTGAGCTCGATCACCTTGCACTCGATCTTCTGGCCGAGGAACTCGTCGAGGTTCTGGACCCGGCGGATGTCCACCAGCGAGGCGGGCAGGAAGCCGCGCACCCCGAGGTCGATGATCAGGCCGCCCTTGACGACCTCGATCACGTTGCCCTCGACCGGCTCGCCCGACTCGGCGGCGGCCTCGATACGGCGCCAGGCCTTCTCGAAGCGGGCGCGCTTCTTCGACAGCACCAGCCGGCCGTCCTGGTCCTCCTTGGTCAGGACGAGCGCGTCGACCTCCTCGCCGAGCTCGACCTCTTCTCCGGGATCCACGGACTTGCGGATCGAGAGCTCGTTCTGCGGGATGACGCCCTCGGACTTGTAGCCGATGTCCACCAGGACCTCGTCCTGGTCGATGCGGACGACCTTCCCCGTGACGACGTCGCCCTCCTCGAAGGGGACAATGGTGGCGTCGTAGTTAGGGACGATCTGCCCGTCGACCTCGATCAGATAGCCATCTGATCCCTCGACGGGCCGGGGTGGTGTAAGCGTGTCTGCTTCCGGCACGAAGGCGACAAGGGTAGCTACTCTGCCGCCATGCCGAAGCGCGCCACAACGCGGGGTACCGCCCGCACTTCGCTCTCCGGAGACTGGGATGTGCTCATCTGCGGCGCCAGCTTCGCCGGGCTCGCCGTCGCCCGCGAGCTGACCGGGTCGGGCGCGCGCGTGATGATGCTCGACCGCTACGAGGTGGGCGAGCGCCAGACCTCCGCCTGCGGGATCCCCACGGGCTGGCTGCGGGCGATGGGCCTGATGGGCTCCCTTCGCCAGACCTTCCCCGAGCTGGTGGTGCACACGCCGCACGGCAGCTCGCGCCTCAAGCTGCCCTTCACCTTTTCGACGTTCGACTACCGCGAGCTGTGTCGACTGCTCCAGGAGCAGGCCGACTGCCAGTTCGAGACGGCCAAGGTCGACGGGCGCAGCGGCGACGTCGTGCACACCGACCGCGGCGACCTGAGCGCCCCGTTGATCGTGGACGCGCTTGGCTGGCGGCGGGTGCTCGGCAGCAGCGGCGTTCAGCCGCCCGACGCCCCGCTCTCGCGCGGGCTCGAGGTGCACCCGTCGGGCAGCGGCGACGAGATGGCCATCTGGATCGATCGCTCCTACGTGCCCGCGGGCTACGGCTGGAGCTTCCCGGCGGGCGGCGAGCTGC
>DAIMGB010000173.1:0-4942 GCA_036724195.1 Thermoleophilaceae bacterium | reverse complement strand
GATCGCCTGGGTTCTGAGGACGGTCTCGCTACGGCGCATCGCCGGCTATGCCCGATCCGCGTTGCGGGCGGCGAAACCGGAGCGGGCCACCGGAGGACTCACGTCGTCACCACTGAAGCCGCAGCCATCCGTGCCGGCGTGGGGCGTGGACTCGGCGGTGAGCACGAAAACCGCGCTCCTGGACGTGCGGCTCGGCGTGCGGGGCGGCGAGCCCTCGACGGGACAGGTTGCGCCTCCCGCTTCTCGCGCAAAGCGAGAGCGGCAGCCCGCGGTTGTCTAACGCGCCGTCCGGACCTAGCTCACCGACGCGGCAGGTCCGCGATCGGAGGAATGCCATAAGAACGCGATCTCGGGGCGTCGCTATTCACTCGCAGCACGCGCCACGTGGAGCTGACGGACGCCGGGCGCGCGCTCGTCCCCGAGGCGCGGAGGACGATCGCCGCCGCGGCCGCCGCGCGGTCCGCCGTCGCCGACGTTCAGGGCCTCGAGCGCGGGTCGGTGTCGATCGGCACCGGCAAGGCACTCCCCATCGACCTGATCATGATCCTGACTCGCTTCCGCGAAGCCCATCCCAACATCGCCCTGAATCTGCACCAGGGAGGCTCACTCGAGCTAGTCGAAGCCGTGCGAGATGGCCGACTCGACCTCGCGCCGCTCGGCCTGCCGGGCCGCGAGCTGCCGGGAGTAACGGTGACCGTACTGGCCACCGAGCCGATGGTTCTTGCTTGCCCACCCCACCACCGCCTGGCCAACAGGCAGCGCGTCCGCATCGCGGAACTGGCGGACGAGGCGTTCGTCGACTTCGACCCCGCGTGGGGCATCCGGCTCGTTAACGACGACTGGTTCGCTGAAGCTGACGTCCAACGCCGCGTCGAGTTCACCGTCAACGACGTGGACATGCTGCTGGACATAGTGACGCGTGGCCTCGGGGTGGCGATCGTCCCGCGCAGCGTTGCCCACCGGACGAGCCCGGTCAGCTTAGTCTCGCTGGGCAGGGCCGCCCCCCGGTGGAACGTCGGAATCGTGGTGTCAGCGGATAGGCCCCCGAGCGCTGCGGCCCAGCGACTGCTCGAGATGGTGCAAGCGGCGGCTTCCTAGTCAGCTTCGAGCAACTCGACCGCCGCCAGTTTCCTTCCGGCGGCCTGGCGCGCGGGTTCGACTTCGCGGACACCCCGGACAGCGACGGAACGCTCAAGGTGCCCGTCCCAGCAGACCTACTCAGGCTCGCCACGGCCTTCCGCGTCTCGTTGCGAACGCGAGCGTGCCGGAGGAATCGGCCCCGGCCCCTTAGCGCGGCCCTTGTGCCCGCTCGCCGCGATTGAGGAGCGTCTCGCGGGTGCCGGAAACGCTCCCGCTTGGGACGAAAACCGGAGGCCCGCCCACATAGAAGCAGAGCGCCGCTTCCCCATGAAAGCGACAGTCCAGCGAGTCGCTGTCGACAAGCTCCGACACCGCCGCTTAGCGCGAACAGCAGCGGCAATGGCACCAGATCAGGCCGCGTTCAATCAGCGGGTCCGCCTTGCTCCTGGTTCGGTTGGTGCCGTGGACCACGTTGCCCGACGCCAGGAGGCGACCGGCGATCCGGCCGCCCATCGCTCCGAGGCCGACGACGCCGATCGCTGTCATCGTTGCCTCCCCTCGAGCTCGCGCCCGAGGCCGTTTCGATGGCTCACGGCCCGGAGGCGCGGCCCCGCCCCGTCGCCGAGGCGGGGGCCGCGTCGGGAGCGCTATCCGCCGATCTTGTAGCTCTTGGCGGCGTCGGACTCGAACGTCTTTGGCAGCGCCGTCAGGCCACCGGTGACGTCCGCCGGCCGGGCGATGTAGACCGCCCGCTCGGCCGGCTGGCCCTTCTTGGTGTAGTCGAGCGGCTGGGTGATCAGCCCGCCCGTGTCCACGCCCGAGAGCTCGTGTGCCGCCTTGACCAGGCCGGCGCGCGAGAGGTCCTTGTCAGAACAGGCCTTGTTCAGGATCTCGTACATGACCTGCGCCTGCGCGTAGCCGAACTGCACCGCCGCCTTCGGGTCTGACTTCGGGTAGGCCGACTGGAAGGACTTGCCGACCTGCTTGACCTTCGGCTTGTCGAGCGTCCACGGCGCGATCGAGCTCGAGACGTAGGCGTTGGCCTTCAGCGCCTTCGCGGCCGGCGTCTTCATCAGCGCCGGGTCAAAGGTCGGGTTGTTGCCGAGGAGCGGGACGTTGAGGCCCTGCGACGCGGCGATACCGCCCACGGACGCCAGCTGCGTCGGACCCGTCGTGACCGCGATGGCCTTGACGCCGGCCTTCTTGAACGCCGCCGCCTGGCCCGACATGTCCTCGTCGGTTGCCTTGATCTTCTGCTGCACGATGGTCATGCCGTTCTGCTTGGCGAAATAGGTAGAGCCCTTGAGGCCGTTCTCGCCGTACTCGCCCTCGAAGTACAGGTGCCCGATCTTGTCGCCCTTCTTGATCAGGCCCTTGCTCTTGAGGTAGTCGAGCCCGTTGATCATCTCAACGTCGTAGGTGGTGCCGACGACGATGATGTTGTCGTTGCTCAGCAGCGACGACGGCCACGCCGAGAGCAGCGACAGCATCGAGTCCTGCTTGAGCGTGGGCAAAAGCGCGGCGGTGATCGGCGAGCCCAGCAGCTGCTGGAGGCCGGCGATGCTGCTCGAGAAGCCGCGGTACTGCACGACGGCCTTCTGCGGGTCATAGCCGTGGTCCTTGATCTCGAGCTGAACCTTGCGTTGGCAGACGCCGCCCTGCGCGTTGCGGTCCTTCCAGTAGAGCTGCTCGGCCTGGGTGAGCGGCTTGGCCAGCGACGCGAAGACGCCGCTGAGGTCGGTGAGGACCCCGAGCTTGATCGTCTTGGCGGCCACGCCCGGCCCAGACTTGATCGAGCCGCCGCCGCCGGAGGACGACCCGCTCCCCTTGCTGCCGCAGGCGGCGAGCCCGGCCGTGATCATCGCCACGGCCAGACACGTGCAGGCGATCTTCAGTAAACGACTCATGCGGTGCTCTCCTTCGGTTCGGGGCTTTCGGAGCGGGAGCTGACCCGCCAGCGGCCGGTGATCCGGCGTCCGAGACCGGACAGGCCGCCAGGGGCGAAGATCAAGACGGCGATGACGGCGGCGCCATAGATGAAGCGCGCCGCGTCGGTCGGCTGCAGCCCATCGCCGCCGGGCGCCCCCACCAGTGGAAGGCTGCCGCTGTAGTGGTCCAAGAGCTGTGGCAGCGCGGTCACGAGCAGCGCGCCCGCCACGGCCCCGCCGATCGAGCCCAGCCCGCCCACCACGATCATCACCAGGAAGTCGATGGACAGCAGGAAGCCGAACGAGTCGGGCACCACGCGGCCGAAGGCGAGGGCGAGGAACACGCCCGCCAGCCCGGCGTACATCGACGAGACCGTGAACGCGGCGGCACGGTAGACCGGGACGTTGACCCCCATGACCGCCGCGGCGATCTCGCTGTCACGGATTGTCTGCATCGCCCGGCCAGGCCGCGACTCCGCCACGTTGCGCGCGTACCACCACGCGATCGCCAGCAGCACGAGGCCGAGGTACCACAGGCGCTCGAGCCCCCCGTAGGGGACGCCGAAGACGTTGAAGCTGCTGGGGTGGGTGTCGGAGAAGCTGAAGCCGAAGAGGCTGAAGGGCTGCGCGTCGCGGCCGTTGAAGCCGCCCGTGATGCCCTTCGCGTTGAAGAGGATGTGCTGCCCGATGAAGACGAGCCCGATCGACGCCAGTCCCAGGTAGATGCCGCGCAGGCGCCCGGCGATCGGGCTGAAGAGCGCGCCCGCCACGCCCGTCAACAGGACGGCGAGGATCATTGCGAGCCACGTGGGCAGCTGCGCTCCAGAGACCGCCTCGATCCCGCCGGCTGCCTTCGCGCCGCCCGCCAGGAAGCAGTAGCCGTAGGCGCCGACGGCGAGGAAGAAGGCGTGCGCGAGCGAGAGCTGGCCGGTCACTCCGACGAGGAGCTGCAGGCCGATCGCCCCGATCGCAGCCGACATCGCGAACAGCCCGGTCTGCAGCCAGAACGCACCGACGTACTGGGGCAGCCACAGCAGGAGCAGGACCAGGACGCCGGCGGCGACGCGCATGATCAGGCGGCGGCGGTCAGACACGCGCGACCTCCTTGGTCCCGAAGACCCCGGACGGCCGCCACAGCAGCACCACGAGCAGCACGATGTAGGGCACGACCTCCGACAGCCCGCGGCCGAGGAAGGCGATCTGATCCTGGTAGCCCGAGGCGAGGGTGGTCGCCACGCCGATCGTGAGCCCGCCGACGACGGCGCCGGCCGTCGAGTCGAGCCCTCCCAGCACCGCGGCGGGGATGGCGGTAAGGGCGAGCAGGCCGGTCGCGTTGTTTACGCCGGGGGCCGGGAAGCTCGTGAAGAAGGCGCCGCCGATGGCCGCCAGGGCACCCGCCAGGGCCCACGCGCCGGCCGAGACGCGCCCGAGCCGGATGCCGTTCAACGCGGCCGCCTCCGGGTCGGAGGCCACCGAGCGCATGGCCACGCCCCAGTCCGACCGGGTGAAGGCGAGCCAGAAGAGGCCCATGAGCACCAGGGCGACGGCGGCGGCGGCGATCCGCGCCTGGGGCACGGTGACGCCGAAGAAGTGGGTGACGTCGGACCCCCACGGCGCGCCGGAGGGCAGCAGGTCGGTGCCCACCTGGCGCGTCAGCGCGGTCCCGAGCACGATGTTGATGGCGATCGTGAGGATTGCCAGGACTTCCTGGCTGCCGCGGCGGCGGCGCAGCGCCCTCACGAGCACGATGTCGCACAGCGCCGCGACGACCGCGCAGCTCACGGCGGCGACCGCCACCGCCCCGAAGAACCCGAGGGCGCCGTGCCAGCGCGCCACGAGGTAGGCCCCCAGCATCAGGACCGACGCGTGGGCGAAGTTCACGACGTTCGTTGCCTTGAACACCACGACGAAGCCCATGGCGATCAGGGCGTAGA
>DAIMGB010000172.1:0-5005 GCA_036724195.1 Thermoleophilaceae bacterium | reverse complement strand
TGGATCCGGTGCTGGTGTCGGCCGCCCTGGCGCGCGCCGCCGACGCCGCCTACGACTCGGTGCGTGACCCAGCGGAGGGAACGATGCTCTCCGCCGTGCGGGCGATGGCCCGCCGCGTGGCGCACGACCTCGCCCACATGGACAGGCGCCGGCTTGGCCCCGACGCCACCCCGGAGGAGCAGGACGAGCTGCTGGCCGAGGTGCTGGAGAACGCGCTCGAGGCCGCCAAGGAGGCCGTGGAGCGCGGCCCCGAGCAGCTGGCGGTGCTGCGCGAGGCGGGCGTGGTGGACGCAGGCGCCTACGGCCTGACGGTGATCGTGGCGGGCTGCCTGGCCGCGCTGCGCGGCGAGCTGGAGCCGGCGCTCGAGCACCAGCAGACGCCCGAGCGCTCGCTGCACCTGCCCCAGCACGAGTCTTCGAGCTACCGCTACTGCACGAACTTCGCCGTGACCGGCGAGGGGCTGCACGGCGGCGCCTTCGTGCCGCTGCTGGAGGAGCTGGGCGACTCCGTGCTGGTGGTGGGCGACGAGGGCACCCTTCGAGTGCACGTCCACACCGACGAGCCCGAGGGCGCGGTCGAGCTGTTCGAGGCGGTGGGCCAGGTGTCGCGCTTCGACGTGGCCGACATGAGGGAGCAGATCGCCGAGCGCGCCGCGCGGCTCGACGGCGGGGAGACGCCGCGGGCCGCCTGCGCCGTGGTGGCCGTTGCCAGCGGCGCCGGGCTGCGCCGGCTCTACGAGGAGCTGGGCGTGTACGTGATCGACGGCGGCGCCACGATGAACCCCTCGACCTACGAGCTGCTGGCGGGCATCCACGCGGCGAGTGGCGCCGAGGTGCTGGTGCTGCCGAACAGCGCGAACGTGATCATGGCCGCCGAGCGCGCGGCCGAGCTGTCGGAGAAGCCAGCCAGCGTGGTGCCCACCACGGCTCCCCAGGAGGGCCTGGCCGCGCTATTGGCCTTCGACCCGGCCCGCGACGTGGGGGAGAACTCGCGCGCGGTGGCCGACGCCGCCTCGGCGCTGCGCCTGGGCGGGGTGGCCCCAGCCGCCCGCGACGACGCGCAGGGCCGCTTCAAGGAGGGCGACGCGGTGGGCTACGTGGAGGGCGAGTTGTGCGCGTGGGGCGACCCCAGCGACACGCTCGCCAAGGCACTCGCCGGCCTGGCCGAGGACGCGGAGCTGGTGACCTGCGTGGCGGGCGACTCGCCGCCGCTCTCACGCGAGTCGGTGGAGGCGCTGCGGCCGAAGCACGTGGAGTTCGAGTACCACGACGGCGGGCAGCCCGCCTGGTGGTGGCTCCTCTGCTCGGAGTAGGTCCTGCGCGCCTTCGCCAGCACCGATGAGCTGACGGCGGAGCAGGCACGCGAGGCGCCCGTGCGCTACCCGCGTCCCAGCGTGCTGGCGGAGCCGCTGACCCTCAAGGGCAAGGCGGGGCAGGCACTGGAGGCGCTGGGCATCGCCACGCACGCTGACCTGCTCGAGCACTTCCCGCGCGAGCACCGTGAGCGCGACGCGCGCTCGGTGGCCGACCTCGGGGTGGGGGAGGTGGGCACCGTGGCCGTCGAGTTGCGCAGCATCTCCGTGCGGCCGACCCGCAACCGGCGCCGGACGCGCGTGGAGGCCAAGGTGGCCGACGCCACCGGCCCCATGGTGGCGATCTGGTGGAACCAGCCCTGGCTGGCCGACCGGCTGAAGCCCGGCTCCCAGCTCCTGCTGCACGGCCAGCGCAAGGAGCGCAACCAGTTCGCGGTGAAGGAGTTCGAGCAGCTCGGCGGCGCGGCGGCTTCGGCCCCTGGCGTCGGCCAGGTGCCGCTCTACCCCGCCAGCGAAGGCATCAGCCCGCAGCGGCTGCGCCAGCTGGTCTGGGACGACTACGGCCTCATGCGCCACGCCATCGAGCCGCTGCCCTCGGCGCTGCGGGTGGATGAGGCGCTGCCCGACCGGCCGGCCGCGCTCGCCGCCGTGCACTTCCCCGACGACGAGGAGAGCGAGGCGGGGGCGCGCCGGCGGCTCGCGTTCGAGGAGCTGTTCCTGCTGCAGCTTGCCGTCTCCGGCCGCCGCCGCGCGCGGCGCGAGGGCCACCGCGCCGCGCCACTCGAGTCGCGCGGCGAGCTGGTGGGGCCGTGGACCGGGTCGCTCCCGTTCGAGCTGACCGGCGACCAGCGCTCGGCCGTGTCGCAGTTGGACTTCGACCTGGCCTCCGAGCGGCCGATGCAGCGACTGCTGATGGGGGAGGTGGGCTCCGGCAAGACCGTCGTCGCGCTCCACGCGATGCTGCGCGCGCTAGAGAACGGACACCAGGCCGCCTTCATGGCGCCCACCGAGACGCTGGCCGAGCAGCACCTGCTCACGCTCGACCGGCTGCTCGACGGCATCGCTCCGGTCGAGCTGCTCACCGGGTCCACCAGCGCCGCCCGGCGGCGCGAGCTGCTCGGGCGCCTGGCCTCGAGTGAGCTGAACCTCGTGGTGGGCACGCACGCGCTGATCGAGGAGGTCGTGGAGTTCCGCTCGCTGGCCGTGACGGTGGTGGACGAGCAGCACCGCTTCGGGGTGCGCCAGCGCGCCGCGCTCGACCGCAAGGCGCCGGAGGGGCTCACGCCGCACGCCCTGCACATGACCGCCACGCCGATCCCGCGCACGCTCTCGCTGACCGCCTACGGCGACCTGGACGCCACGGTGCTGCGCGAGCTGCCGCGCGGGCGAAAGCCGGTGGAGACCCACGTGGTGGACGGGGAGCGGGCCCGCAAACGCGCGTACGAGCGGATTCGCGAGGAGATCACGGCTGGGCGCCAGTGCTTCGTGGTGTGCCCGCTGGTGGAGGAGTCGGAGGCGCTGCAGGCCCGAGCCGCGACCGCCGAGTACCAGCGCCTGCGCACCACCGAGTTCGCCGCCCAGCGCGTCGAGCTGATCCACGGCCAGCTCCCCACCGCCGAGAAGCAGCGAGCCATGAAGGCGTTCGCGGCCGGGGAGGCCGACGTGCTGGTGGCAACCAGCGTGATCGAGGTGGGCATCGACGTCGCCAACGCCACGGTGATGCTGATCGAGGCCGCTGAGCGCTACGGCCTCTCGCAGCTGCACCAGCTGCGCGGCAGGGTGGGCCGCGGCGAGCACGCCTCGCTCTGCATCCTCTTCGGCGACCCGAAGCTGCCGCGCCTGGACGCGATCGCCTCGGAGTCGGACGGCTTCCGGCTGTCCGAGGTGGACCTCGAGCTGCGCGGCGCGGGGGAGATCCTCGGCACCCGCCAGCACGGCATCCCGGAGTTCAAGGTGGCGCGCCTGCCCGACGACCAGGAGCTGCTCGAGCGCGCCAAGTCGCGTGCCGACGAGCTGCTGGCAGCCGACCCGGCGCTCGAGCAGCCAGAGAGCGCGCTGATGCGCGACGCCGTGGTGGCTCGCTTCGGGCCCGAGCTGGACCCGATCCCGGCGTAGGCTGGCCCTGGTGGCGAGCGTGCGCGAGCAGGTCGTCCGGGAAGCCGTCGGAGTCTTCGACCGCCATGGCCCCGAGTCGATCCTGCCTTACCTGACTGACGACGTGGTTTGGCAGGAGGATCCCGACTGGCCGGGCGGCTCGACCTACATCGGCCACGAGGGCGTACGCACTGCGCTCGGCCAGCTGCTCGACTCGATGGACTTCGAGTCCGAGCTCGAGGAGCTCGTAGAGCGCGGCGACCGGGTGCTCGTCGGGATGCACTGGACCGGTCAAGGGAGCGCTAGCGGCATCGAGGTCGACCAGCGCGCGACGATCGTGTTCACGCTGAGGGACGACCTGATCTCGCGCGTCGAGTTCTTCTTCGATCTCGAGCGCGCGCGGGCGGCACTGGAAGCCGGATGAGGGTCGTGGCCGGGGAGTTCGGGGGCCGGCGCCTGGCCGTGCCGCCCGCGGGCGGCACGCGGCCCACCGCCGACCGCGTGCGCGAGGCGCTTTTCTCGATGCTCGGTGACGTGTCGGGCCTGCGCGTGCTCGACCTCTTCGCGGGCTCCGGAGCGCTCGGGATCGAGGCGCTCTCGCGTGGAGCGGCGTCCGCGACGTTCGTCGAGAGTGACCCGCGCGCGGCGGCCGTGATCCGCGAGAACCTGGCCGCGCTGGGCGCCGAGGGGGAGGTCAAGCGCCAGGACGCCGTAGTTTTTCTGGCTGCTCAACGGGGCACCTTCGACCTCGTGCTGGCCGACCCCCCATATGATTCCGCCCCCCTCCTTGCCGCGCCGCTCGCCGAGCGGCTGCCGGGAGTCCTCTCAGAGAACGCACGGATCGTGACCGAATCAGACAAGCGCAAGCCGCTCGAGCTGCCGTTCCCGCTGCTGCGGGAGCGCAACTACCGCGACATCCGAATCGCCATCCATGAACGGTGAGCGAAACGGGGGCACGGCGGTGTGTCCCGGCTCCTACGACCCGGTCACATTCGGCCACCTCGACATCATCGGGCGGGCCGCCGGCGTGTTCGACAACGTGATCGTGGGGGTCGTGAACCTGCCCGTGCGAAAGCAGGCGACCGTGTTCAGCGCCGAGGAGCGTGTCGGCTTCCTGGAGGCCGAGGTGGCGGAACACGGCAATGTGCAGGTAAAAACCTTTGATACTCTGCTCGTCGATTTCGCCCGGGAGCATGACGCGAGAGCAATCGTGAAGGGGCTTCGGGCGATCTCGGACTTCGAGTACGAGTTCGAGATGAACCAGCTAAATCGCAAGTTGGCCCCTGACATCGAGAGCATCTACCTCATGGCCGCACCCCAATTCAGCTTTCTAAGCTCAAGCGGAGTCAAGGAACTGGCGACGTTCGGGGGAGATGTGGAAGGCCTGGTGCCCGACCCGGTGGCCGCCAGATTGCAGGAAGAGCTGAAGAGGGAGAGAAACTGAGAGCGCCATGGATGTCCTGGTCCTGATCGACAAGCTCGACGACACGATCCACAACGCGAAGCCCGTTCCGTTGACGGATCAGGTGCGCGTCGACAAGGAAGAGATCTACGACATCCTCGACCAGATGCGCGCCACGATCCCCGAGGAGATCAAG
>DAIMGB010000171.1:0-5044 GCA_036724195.1 Thermoleophilaceae bacterium | reverse complement strand
GTGCTGCACCTCCCGCGGTCGGTGCGTGAGCGCGGACTCGTCACATCCATCAGGCAGATATGGCGCTAGTCGTCGGTTCGAACCCCGGCTACCAGAGTCTTGTGCTCGTTGATTGCATCGACGGGGAGACCCGATTCGCGACCGACGAACTCGCGGGCTGCGTCCCGCATGTTCGTCGCCGTGGTCACCACGTGCACGGTGTGGCCGACGTCGCCCTGGCCGAGGGCATAGGTCGAGCCGGTCGCGCCGGGGATGTCAGTGCAGTTCTGGCCGGCCGCATCGCAGCGCTGCCACTGGTAGGCGTAGGCGATGTCCTGGGTCCCGGACCAGACGCCCGGGTCGGCGCTCAGCGTCTGGCCGTCGACCGTGGTGCCCGACAGTGCGGGCGGCGTGTCGTTCGACGGCGCCTCGGCGGGACGGTCGGTGGCGAGCGTGACCACCCCGGCGAAGTAGGTGTCCCCGGTCGAGCTCAGGTCGACGGTGGCGCTGGTCGAGCCGGGCGCCACAAGGCCGTCGACTCCGACCAGGTCGGCGTCGAGACCCAGCTGGTTCAGGTAGTTGGGCGACTTGGCGGTGACCGGAGCGCCACCGGTCGAAATCGAGCTGTTGAAGAAGTTGGTGGCCGGGCTGGCGGCGTCACTCAACGTGGCGCCGTTCAGCTTCGCGCTGTCTCCGCTGATGCCGAGTTCGCCCTCCCAGCTCACGAGGCCGAGCGTGCCGTGAACGGTCCCGCTGGGCGGTGTCTCGATCCCGGCAAGCGTGACGGTCGACGTGGTGCCGCTCGCCACCGTCGCCAGGCCGTCGTAGACGCTCAGGTCGCGGACCGGCTGGCCGGGCTCTCGGTAGGCCACCACCAGGGTCCAGCCGCCGTAGCGGTCGCCGCCGGTGCCGGTCTGCAGGTTCGCCACGCTGTAGCTGCCCGGCCCCGCTGCGGCCACATCGGCCGTCACGTCGGCGAAGCCCTGGAAGCGGGTGGGCCAGGTGGTGGACATGTCGAGCGCGCCCGTAACGGGGGTGTACCCGGCGGCGCCAGGCGCCTGGAACAGCACACTGTTCGCGAAGGCGGGTGCGGGCGCCGCTGCGCCGCCGGCTCCCGCGGATGTGTCCCCACCCCAGTAGAGGCCGGCGAAGCTCACCGTCGCGCCGGCCGGGATGCTCAGGTCGGCCGAGCTGGAGTTGAAGGTCGTGGGATCGGCGTCCACATCCACGTTCGCCATCGCCCAGCCGTTGTTGGCCAGGTCCGTGGAGCTGCCGGTGCCGCTGCGGGCGGCGGCGCAGTTGGCGGCGCCCTCGGGACAGCTGAGCAGCGTGTTGGCGGCCATCGCGATGTTGCCGCGGGTGTGCGTCTGGTAGCGCGGCGCGAAGCTGCGGTCGGCCGCAGAGGAGGCGGCCGGCACGGCACATAGCCCGGCAACCGCTACTGCGGCGACCATCAGACAGCTACGTGTACGTGACATGTGCGGCGCTCCTATTGGACCTGCCCAGGGGGGGGAACGCCCAGGAGTCCGGGTTGAATGACTTACTCCCCTATCGGCTTTGGTCGGAGGCCCTTAACTGGACGTTCGGCTAGTGGCGGGAGAGGCCCTTCAGGCGCTGGGCTGGTCCGGCCAGGGCGAATCGACGCCCATGCCGTCGCCGCCTTCGGGCTTGGGACCTCCGATGGCGACGATCTCGAGCCCGTCGGGCCCGGCCTCGAACGCACGAACGACCTCGGGCGCCACGCGGATCACGTCCCAGCGGGCGATTTCGCGGACCACGTCGTCGAGACGGATGCGGCCGGAGCCGGCGACCACCAGGTACGCCTCCTCCTGCTCGCGGTGGGCGTGGCTGAGGGAGCGCACCTCCGGCGCGTAGCGGAAGTGGCTGACGCCGAGGTCGCGTGAGCCCAGGTGCTTGCGGCCCAGGCGGACCTCCAGGCCCTCCACCGGGGCGCCGCCGTCCTCGAGCTCGAGCAGGTTGACGATCGCGTAGTCGCTCATGCAAACGAATGTAGAGGGCCGCGGGCCCGAAACCGCTCCCTACCATGGGGGCATGGGTGCGCCTCGGGTCCTGGTGGTGGAAGACGACGTGGACATCGCCGGGGTCCTGCGCCGCTCGCTCGACAAGGAGGGCTACCAGGTGCGCGTGGCCGGCGACGGCGAGGCCGCGCTCGAGCAGTCGTCGCTGTTCGAGCCCGACGCCGTGGTGCTGGACCTGGGCCTGCCGCGGCTGGACGGGGTCGAGGTCTGCCGTCGCCTGCGCGAGGGCGGCGGTGACGTGCCGATCCTGATGCTCACCGCTCGCGACGGCATCGACTCGCGCGTGGAGGGCCTCGACTCGGGCGCCGACGACTACCTCGTAAAGCCCTTCGAGCGCGAGGAGCTGCTGGCGCGGCTGCGGGCGCTCCTGCGCCGCCGTCCCCCCCGCGGGTCCGCCTTCCTGACCTGCGGCGACCTGCGGCTGAACCCCGGCACCCACGAGGTGCTGCGCGGCGAGCGCCGCATCGAGCTGACGGCGCGCGAGTTCGAGCTGCTCGAGCACCTGATGCGCAACGAGCGCCTCGTGGTGTCGCGCCAGGCGCTGCTCGACGACGTCTGGGGCTACCACCCCTTCGCCGAGACCAACACGGTCGACGTGTTCATCTCCACGCTGCGGCGCAAGCTCGAGGAGGGCGGCGAGCCGCGCCTGCTGCATACGGTCCGCGGTGCGGGCTACACGCTGAGGTCCGAATGAGGCGGCGTCTGCCGGTCACGCTCAAGCTCGCGACGGTCTCCGCGGCGCTCACCTTCATGATCCTGCTGTTGTTCGCGACCGTGATCGGCGCCCTCTTCCAGCAGCGCCTGCACGCGAACTTCGACAACGACCTGCGCGCCACCGCCGCCGACCTCGAGAACCAGATCACGTTCCGCCAGAACGACCAGGGCCAGATCATCTTCCACATCCAGCCGGAGAC
Source organism: Thermoleophilaceae bacterium (assembly GCA_036724195.1). Classification (GTDB taxonomy): domain Bacteria; phylum Actinomycetota; class Thermoleophilia; order Solirubrobacterales; family Thermoleophilaceae; genus DATACN01. The sequence goes on along the minus strand of DAIMGB010000171.1, from coordinate 2,112 downwards.
GGTGCGCGCGGCAGCGGCCGGCGGAGCGGTGATCCGGCTGGTGGACCGGAACGGCCGCCTGCTCGGCCCGGCCGGCGCGCCCGACCTGGGGCCGCCCGTGGAAAGCGTGCGCGACGCCGGCAACTACCGCGTGGTCTCGCGCGAATTGTTCGTGCCGGCCCCCGCGCAGCAAACGCCGTTCGAGCTGCTGCCTTCGCCGGTCCAGGGGGCGCTGGCGTTCGTCCAGTACGGCAAGCCCGAGGGCAGCGTGGACCGCACCGTCGGGCGCGTGCGCCTGTTCCTCGCCTTCGGCGTGGCGGGCGGCGCCCTGCTCGCCTTCCTGGCCGGCCTGCTGGTGGCGCGCCGGGCGATGCGTCCGATCGCCGGTCTCACGCGCGCCGCGCGCGAGGTGGCCCGCACGCGCGACCCCGATATCAGGCTGCCCAAGCCCGAGGCAAACGACGAGGTGTCCGACCTCGCGCGCACGTTCGAGGAGATGCTCCGAGAACTCGGCGCCGCGCGGAGCGAGACCGAATCCGCTCTCGCGCGCCAGCGCGACTTCGTGGCCGATGCCTCGCACGAGCTGCGCACGCCGCTCACCAGCATCCTCGCCAACCTCGAGCTGCTGGAGGCCGAGGTCGAGGGCGAGCCGCGCGAGATCGCCGGCTCGGCGCTGCGCTCGTCGCGGCGCATGCGGCGCCTGGTGGCGGACCTGCTGCTGCTGGCCCGGGCCGACGCCGGGCGCCAGGCCCCCCGCGGCCCCGTGGACCTGGCGGTCGTGGCGCGCGAGGCCGCTTCCGAGGCGAACGCAGTGGCCTCCGAGCACACGCTCTCGCTCGACGTCCCCGCGCCCGTGACCGTGCAGGGTTCGAGCGACGACCTGCACCGGATGCTGCTCAACCTGATCGAGAACGCCTACGTGCACACCCCCGCCGGCACGCCGGTCACGGTGGCGGTGCACGACCGCGACGGCCTGGCGACGGTCGAGGTATCCGACCGCGGGCCGGGCGTGCCCCCCGAGATGGGCGAGCGCGTGTTCGACCGCTTCGCCCGGGCCGCGGGCGACACCTCGCCGGCGGGCGGCGGAAGCGGCCTGGGTCTGGCGATCGTGCGCGCGGTGGCCGAGGCCCATGGCGGCGGCGTGGTGCTCGAGCACGCCACCGGCGGCGGCGCCCGCTTCGTGGTGACCATGCCGGCTTCGGGTGAGCCGGCTCAGACCTCCACAACGACGGGCAGCACCATCGGGCGCCGCTTGAGCCGCTCGTAGACGAACTCGGCCACGTCGTCGTGCAGGTGGTCCTGGAGCAGGTCGATCTCGCTGATCTCCTCGTCGGCCGAGCGTGCAAGTGAGTCGTCCACGGCGTCGCGGATGTCGTCGAGCAGGCTGTCGGCCTCCTCCACGAAGGGCACCCCGCGGAAGATGATCTCGGGGGGCGCCACCGAGTGCCCGTCCTGCTCCGAGATCGTGGCCACCACGATGAAGATGCCGTCCGCCGAGAGCATGCGGCGGTCGCGCAGCGCCACGTCCTCGATGTCCCCCACGTCCACGCCGTCCACGAAGATCATGCCCGCCTGCTCGCGCGCGGCGAAGCGAGCGCGGTCGCGCGTGATCTCGAGCGGGAGGCCGTTGCTGCCCATGAACACGCGATCGGAGTCCACGCCCACCGCCTCGGCGAGCTGGCCGTGCAGCCGCAGCCGCCGGTGGTCCCCGTGCATGGGCATCACGTGGCGCGGCTTCACGAGGTTCATCATCAGCTTGAGCTCCTCGGCGTAGCCGTGGCCCGAGGCGTGGATGGGCGCGTCGCGCGTGGTGATCACGTCGGCGCCCAGCTGGTAGATGCGGTTGATGGTCTCGTTCACCGCTCGCTCGTTGCCCGGGATCGGAGTGGCTGAGAAGACCACCGTGTCGCCGCGGCGCAGCTCCACGTTGGGATGGTCGCCATGCGCCATTCGCCGCAGGGCCGAGAGCGGCTCACCCTGGCTCCCGGTGGAGATCACGACGAGCTTGCTGTCCGGGAAGTCCTCGATCTCCTTGGGGCCCATCAGCATCCCGTCCGGCACCTGGATGTGGCCGAGGGTCTTGCCGATGTTCACGTTCTTGCGCATCGAGCGCCCCACCAGCGAAACCTTGCG
>DAIMGB010000170.1:0-5087 GCA_036724195.1 Thermoleophilaceae bacterium | reverse complement strand
GAGCGCAGCCCGGAGGCGCAGACCTTGTTCACGGTCTCGCTCGACACCTCCTTGGGGATGCCGCCCTTGATCTGCGCCTGGCGCGACGGGATCTGGCCCTGCCCCGCCTGCAGCACCTGGCCGAACACCACGTGCTCGACCTGATCGGGCCCTACCTCGGCCCGCTCGAGGGCGGCCTCGATGGCCTTGCCGCCGAGGTCGGTCGCATCGAGCGAAGAGAGGCCGCCGCCGAGCTTGCCGAATGGCGTGCGGGCGGCGCCGAGGATGACTGTCTTGGGCATCTGGTCAGAGTCTCCTGGTCGAAGGGTGGCCGAGGATAGCGCTCGCCTAGACTGCCCCCGCATGCGGGAGGTCAGGGTAAGCGCCAGGCGGGGAGCGCCCGAAGACACGGCCGCGGACACGCGGGTGATCGGCCTGTTCGAGGGCGAATCGCTCGCCGAGGCGCCGCTCCAGGCGCTCGTGGAGCTGGGCGAGGCAAAGCCGGGCCTGAAGCAGGTGGCGGTGGCCCACGAGGACGCGCCGGGCGGTGGCCAGCGCCGCGTGCTGGTGGCCGGGCTCGGCAAGCGCGACGAGTTTGACGGTGAGAAGGCGCGCGTCGCCGCCGCCGCGGTGGCAGGCCGCGCAAAGGAGCTGGGCACGGTGTCACTCTCCTGGGCGGCGCCCGACGGCCACCCCGGGCCCGTGGTGGAGGGGACGCTGCTGCGCCTCTACGAGTTCGACCGGTTCAAGTCGAAGCCGGACGACGACGACTCGGGCGCGGGCATCGAGTCGCTCGAGCTGGCCGGCGACTCGGTCTCCGACGAGGAGGTCGAGCACGCCCGCGTGGCCGCCGACGCGGCGAACAGGGCGCGCGACCTCCAGAACCTGCCCTCGAACGTGGCCACCCCTACCTTCCTGGCCGAGCGCGCCGCGGAGATCGCCGACCAGTTCGAGTCGCTGGAGGTGGAGCTGCTCGACCGCGACGGGATCATCGCCCGCGGCATGGGCGCGTTCGCGGCGGTGGCACAGGGCTCGCACGCCGAGCCACGCCTGATCGTGCTGCGCTACACGGGCGGCGGCGGCGGGCCGCACCTCGGCTTTGTGGGCAAGGCCGTGACCTTCGACACCGGCGGAATCTCGATCAAGCCCGCCGCGAAGATGCACGAGATGAAGTTCGACATGTCCGGTGGCGCCATCGTGATCGAGTCGATGGCGGCGATCGCTGAGCTGGGCCTGCCCGGCACGGTCACCGCCGTCGTGCCGTCCACCGAGAACATGCCGAGCGGCCACGCGATCAAGCCCGGCGACATCGTGACCGCGATGAACGGCAAGACGATCGAGATCAACAACACCGACGCCGAGGGCCGCCTGATCCTTGCCGACGCCCTCTGCTACGCCGTCGAGCAGGGCGTCGAGCGAATCGTCGACCTGGCCACGCTGACCGGGGCGATCATCATCGCGCTGGGCTCGAGCTTCGTGGGCCTGTTCTCGAACGACGACGACTGGTACGCGCAGGTCGAGGCGGCCTGCCAGGCCACCGGCGAGCTGGGCTGGCGGCTGCCGCTGCACCCCGAGTACTTCGAGCTGACCAAGGGCCAGTACGCCGACCTGACCAACGCCTCACCGGAGCGCAAGGCGCCCTCCAGCTACGCGGCGGAGTTCCTGCGCCAGTTCGTGGACGACCGGCCCTGGGTGCACATGGACATCGCCGGGACTGCATGGGGCCTGAACCGGACCTACGTCGGCAACGGCGCGTCGGGCTTCGGCGTGCGCACGCTCATCGAGTTGGCCCGGGCGGCGGGCTCCTGAGCCCCCTGCGCCCGCTGGCACTCGCGGCACTCGCAGCCGCCGCGCTCACCGGCTGCGGCAGCCCGGCGGAGCTGACGCCCGACCAGGCGCAGGTCCTGAAGTCGGCCCGCGAGCGCCTGGACGACGCGATCGACACCGAGGAGACCTGCCGCACCGACCGCGACGAGTGCCGTCACCTGGTGATCCAGGCCCGCCAGAACGTCAGGAATCCCAAGCAGCTCGCCAATGTCGTGCCGAGCCTCGTGACCCCCTCGGGCAACGTCTACCCACCCGCGTTCACCGCCTTCGAGACGGACGCGCTGGCCAGTCCCAAGCTGGCGCTGCGACTGCCCGCCGCCAAGGAGGCCCAGCGCATGGTGGACACGCTCAGCGGCAAGGACCGCGACACCGTGATCAAGCCGCTCGAGAACCAGCACGCGGCCGCCTACCTCGCCGAGGCCTCGCGTGACACCAGGCGAATCTGGCCGGACATCGCGCGCGTGCTCAGGCAATCGCGCGACGCTCTGTAGCGGCCCCGCTAAGGCGGCTTGCGGCGCCTGTCAAGGACGCGGCTGGCCACCAGCGCGACCAGCGCCAGCGCGAAGGCCGCCGAGAGGCAGAGCCGCAGCGGCCGCCACCAGGCCGCGGCGGGACTCGTGAACGCCGCCACGGTGTTCGGGGTGACCGCCGCGAGCAGCGCCAGCCAGCAGAGCGCCTCCAGGCGCGCCGTGCGCTCCGACCTCCCGCGCTCAGTCATCGTCGGTGCCCGGCACGTCGCCCGTCCAGCCGTCGATCGGGTTCATGCAGTTGATCGCGTCGGCGATGTCGTCGCCGACCCGGTTGGTGTCGTTCGGCGCCGTGGACTTGCGCAGGTAACAGACGAGCCCGTTCACGGCCACGCCCTTGCGCGCCCCGGCCTTGACCAGCGCCCAGGCGCCGCCGCGCCCGAGCGCCACCCCCGCCGGGGCAGCGGGAGCCATCGGGCGCGGTAGGCGGCGGGTGGGCGTGCGCGCCTGATGGCCCGTGACCCGTTGCCCGATCAGGACGCCCAGCGAGCGCCCGTCCACCCGCGTCGCGAGCGAGAGCAGCGCCCCCAGCGACAGCGCGACGAGCAGGACCAGGCCCGCCCACTCGACCGTCGCCTGTCCACTCTCCGATCGCATCGCCGCGACCGTACGGCCGTGCGTGTGACCGGTGGGGACGCCGGCGCTACAAGCGGGTGATTAGTTGGAGAGCGACGCCACGCAGCGATACGGATGCGAGTCCACCGCGGGCTGCGACGCGTGGCTGGGGCCCTCGAAGATCACGTCCACGTTGTCGCCTATCCGCGCTGAGGTGAACTCGCCGGCGCCGTCCAGCTCGACGCCTTGCTCCTCGCTGAAGCTCCCGAGCTCGTCGGGCGCTGGGAGCCTGCGCCCGAGCACCCCGCAGGTGCGCGCGGCCGTGTCGAAGTCGTCAGCGCTCCGCGCCGCCGTTTCGATACAGCCGCCCGCGTGGCGCACGGTCCCCGCCGTGCACGAAACCCGGAAGGACGTCGAGTCGGCGCCGTCGAGCTTGTCGGCGTCGGGCACCTTCGAGAGCGTCGACTCGCGCACCTGCTGGCCTGTGATCGTGCTGGTGAGGATGTCCCCGCCCTGGATCGTCCTGTTGCGGATGTCCTTGCTGCGTATGTCGTTGTTGCGCAGGTCCTGCGTGCGCACGCTGTTGTTGATGATGCTGCCGGAGCCCACCCGGATAGCCGCGTACGAGGCACCACCGAGCGCCAGGAAGAGGGCGAGCGTGGCGACGACGTTGGCGTAGGTCAGGTGGGCGCGGAGGCGCGCGAGCATGCGAGGCCCCTTTCAGGCGACGTTGGCTTCAGCTGCCAAACGCGGCAGCCTACGCCGAGTTTCGGTGCACGGCGCCCGCACGGCGCCTCGGATCAGCGTTCGCGGCGCGTTTCCTCGGCGGGCTGGTCGCGCCGGCCCTGTTCGCCGCCGTCGTCGCTGCCGGCGAAGCGGCCCTCGCGCCCGGCACCCACGTCGCCGCGCTCGCGCTCCTGGCGGCGCGCGTCGGCGTCGGCGTCCGGGTCGATGTCGTCGGCCTCGGCGTGGCGCTCGTTGGCAGCCCGACGGGTCTCGTCGGCCCCCGCCTGGGACTCTCGCGCGCGCGCCTCCTCCTGCTTCGCGCGTGCCGCCTTCTCCTCCGCCTCGGCCTCCTGGCGGTCGGCCCTAGCGCCCCCTACCTCTGCCTCGCGGCGCACTTCGCGCGCCTCGATGCGCTTGCCTTCCTGCTGGCGCTCGCGGCCCTTGCGGCCGAGCAGAACGACCAGCGCGATCAGGATGATCGCGGCGATGACGATTGCAATGATGACTCCGGTGCTCATGGCGTCCCTTCCCTCCCTAGTTGAGTTAAACGCGTACCCGTTACTCGTGAGCGCTATTCGCGCTCCTTGAGCTCCCGCTTCAGCACCTTGCCCGTGGCGTTGCGCGGCAGCTCGTCCACGAACACGAACTCGCGCGGCACCTTGAAGGCCGCCAGGTTGCTCTTCACGTACTTCTTCAGCTCATCCTGAGAGGGCTTCTTGCCCCTCGGAACCACGAAGGCCTTCAGCCGCTGGCCGAACTTGTCGTCGTCAACTCCAATTGCCGCCACGTCCGCCACCTTTTCGTGCCGGCTGAGCAGGTCCTCGATCTCCTGGGGAAAGACGTTCTCGCCGCCGGAGACGATCATCTCGTCGTCGCGGCCCTCGATGAACAGGCGGCCGGCCTCGTCCATGCGCCCGATGTCCCCGCTCGACATCAGCCCGTCGACCACGTCCTTCGAGCCGCCGCCCGTGTAGCCCTCGAACATCATCTCGTTGCCCACGAAGATGCGGCCCGTCTCGCCGGTGGGCACCTCGACGCCCTTCTCGTCGATCAGCTTCACCACGGTGCCGCGCGGCGCGCGCCCTGCAGTGCCCGGTGCGGCGCGCATGTCCTCGGGCGTGCCGATCGACGCCCAGGCCACCTCGGTCGAGCCGTAGAGGTTGTAGAGCGTGTCGCCGAAGGTGTCCATCCACCTCGTGGCCAGGTCGCCCGGCAGCGCCGAGCCGCTGGCGGCCACAACCTTCAGCGAGGAGACGTCGTACTTGCGCAGCGTCTCCTCGGGCAACTCGAGGATGCGCTGCAGCATCACGGGCACCACCGCGAGCGAGTCGCAGCGGTAGCGGGCCACCTCCGCCAGGCACGCCTCGGGGTCGAACTTGCGCCGCACCACGTACGTCGAGCCCAGCAGCAGCCCAAGAGTGAAGTGAGCGAAGCCCCAGGAGTGGAACAGCGGCGCGGCGATGTGGGTGACCT
>DAIMGB010000169.1:0-5123 GCA_036724195.1 Thermoleophilaceae bacterium | reverse complement strand
AGTGCAGGTACAGAACGCCCGCGTTCACGTTGTCCTGGGTCGAGTACGGGTTCAGCTGGTAGGAGGCCAGGTTCGACTGGATGAAGTCCCAGGTGCCGGGCATGATCTGCATCACGCCGCGCGCGCCGGCCGAGGAGACCACCGAGTTGTTGAAGCCGCTCTCCTGGTAGGCCACGCCGGTGGCGAGGGAGGGGGAGGCGGAGTGCTGGGCGGCCGCTGAGCCGACCTGCGAGGAGCTCGCGCTCTGGCCGGTGGGGGGCGGCGCGGCGACGGGCGCGGCGGGACCGGCCTGGCCCGCCGCCGGGATCATGATCGTGCTGCCGAGCACGACCTGCGCGTCCGGCGAGAGGCCGTTGTAGGCCGCCAGCGAGCTGGTGGTGAAGTTGTTGGCGGCCGCGATCGACCACAGCGTCTCCCCTGCGCCGACCGTGTGTGGCACGGCTGCCGCGGCAGGACCCGTCCCCGCCAGGACGAACAACACGAACAGCACTACAGCGACAAGACGAGCACGCACGACGACCCCTTTTCCCGTTTCCCGTAGCGGGCTCGCTTCGCCGAAGGGCGTGGCCATCCTTGAAGGCGCGCACTGTTACGTACCCTGAAAGCCGTCTTGCAGGGAGGCTCAGCGCAGGCGCTGAACGGCGGCGGTCACCGTCTCGCCCACCGCGTCAAGGCTGCGCGGCGAGAGCTTGTCGAGCCGGTCCGAGACGTCGTGGCCGGGGTAGGACCAGTCGATCAGGTCCACGGCCGGGACCCCCGCGCGCAGGAACGGGCTGTGGTCGTCGGTCAGCGCCGGGCCGGTGGTGGGCGGGAACACGCTTGACGCGCCCACGGCCTTCGCGGCCGCCCGCACCCGGCTCCAGAGCGCCGGGCTGGAGGTGCCCTCGCGCGGAAGGCGCAGGCCCCTGTTGCCCACGTAGTCGAGCAGCAGCATTGCGCTGGTGCGGTGCGGATTGGCTTCCACGTAGGCGCGCGAGCCGCGCAGCCCCGAGTCGTAGAAGTCGGTGCTCTCCTCGGGCAGGCCGCGAGCCGGCTCCTCCCCGTCGAACAGCACGAAGCGCACCTCGCGCGCCCCCGGCGGCCGCGTCATCCGGCCGAGCGCCCGAGCCACCTCGATCACCACCGCGCTGCCTGCCGCTCCGTTGTTGGCGCCCACGAAGCCGGGCGGGTCAGCCAGCGTGTCGTAGTGGGCGCCCACCACGATGCCCGGCCGCCGCCCCGGCAGCGTGCCGACCACGTTGCGCAGCCCGCGCTCGTGCGGCTGATCCGGCGAGCCGCAGCCCGCCACGAGGGCGCACAGCACACACCCCAGGGTGAGTCCCGCGCGCCCCATGGGCGCTCAGACTAGGGGCGGATGAACTCGTCCGGGTCGGGACCGATCCGGTCGCCGGCGTCGAGTTGCTCGATCTCCGCCATCTCGTCGTCGGAGAGTTGGAAGTCGAAGACGTCGAAGTTCTCCTCAATCCGCTCCGGCGTCACCGACTTCGGGATCACGACGTTGCCCAGCTGCAGGTGCCAGCGGATCACGACCTGACCTGGGCTCTTGCCGTGCGTCTCGGCGAGCCGCTCGATCACGGGGTCGTCCAGCACCGCGCCCTGAGCCAGCGGGCTCCAGGCCTCCGTGACGATGCCGAGCTCCTCGTGCTCGCGCCGCCGGCCGGCCTGCTGGAAGCGCGGGTGCAGCTCGACCTGGTTCACGCTCGGCGTCACCCCGGTCTCGTGCACCAGGCGGCGCAGGTGGTTCGGCTGGAAGTTCGACACGCCTATTGAGCGGACGAGCCCGTCGGACTGCAGGTCGATGAACGCCTTCCAGGTCTCCACGTACTTGTCGTGGGCCGGCACGGGCCAGTGGATCAGGTAGAGGTCGAGGAAGTCCAGCTCGAGCCGGTCGAGGCTCGTCCGGAAGGCCTTCTTGGCCTGCTCGTAGCCGTGGTCGTTGTTGAAGCACTTGGTGGTGATGAACACCTCGTCGCGATCCAGTCCCGATGCCTTGAAGGCCTGCCCGACCTCCGCCTCGTTCTGGTACGCGGCGGCGGTGTCGATGTGGCGGTAGCCGGCCTGGAACGCGCGCGTCACGACCTCGGCGGTGTCGTCGGGAGGAACCTGGAAGACGCCGAAGCCGAGCTGGGGGATCTCGACGCCGTCTCTGAGGGTGGTCTGGGGGACTGTGTCGGTTGGAGATGTCATCCCTGAGCCTTTCCCGCTGATCGCTAAGTTCGAACCATGGAGGTCGAGATCTGGTCGGATATCGCCTGCCCCTGGTGCTACGTGGGCAAGCGGCGCTTCGAGGCGGCCCTGGATGGCTTTCCGCAGCGCGACGAGGTGAACGTGACCTGGCGCAGCTTCGAACTCGACCCGGAGGCGCCTCGCGAGCGCACCGGCGACCGCGCCGAGCACCTGGCCCAGAAGTATGGGGTGACCCGGGAGCGGGCGCTCGATATGCAGCAGTCCATGACCGAGGCGGCCGTGGGCGACGGCCTCGAGCTGCGCTTCGACATCGCCCGCGCCGGCAACACCTTCGACGCACACCGGCTGGTGCACCTGGCTGCGTCCCATGACCTGCAGGACGCGATGAAGGAGCGCCTGATGAGCGCGTACCTCACCGAGGGCAAGGCGATCGGCGACCCTGACGTGCTTCGGCCCCTGGGCGCCGAGGCGGGGCTGCCGGAGGCCGAGGTGCGCGAGCTGCTGACCACCGAGCGCTTCGCCGAGGAGGTCCGCGAGGACGAGCGCACCGCCATGTCGCTGGGCATCCAGGCCGTGCCGTTCTTCGTGGTGGACCGCAAGTTCGGCGCCGCGGGCGCCCACCCCCCGGAGGTCTTGCGCCAGCTGCTCGAGCGCGGCTAGCTCGGCTTGCGCTCGTGGAAGTGAGGCAGCCCGTCGTCCGGGAGCGGCTCCCAGGTGGCGGCGTAGCCCACGAACTGGTGACCGCTCGGCCGCACGCCTGGGTCTCCGTCGATCACGCCCATGCGCACGAGCGCCATCTCGCCCGTCTCGGGATCGCGCGCGAAGAGGGCGGAGCCGCACTCGCCACAGAAGACCTTCTCGTAGCCGCCGCCTGGAGCCCAGGCGCGCAGGTGCTCCTCTCCGGCGGTCAGCTGCAGCGATCCGGGGGCAAGGTTCGCTGACGCCTGCGCGGCGCTGCCCGTCCGGCGCTGGCAGCGCGTGCAGTGGCAGTAGATCCCGTCCTCGAGCGGCTCGCTGATCTCGAACGTCACGGCGCCGCAGGCGCAGTGGCCGGTCAGTGCCGGGTCGGCCATCGCCGCAGGGTACTCAGCTCCAGGCGGCCCAAGCCACCAGCCGCTGGAGGCTGGCGCTGCGGCTCGCCAGCACGCAGGTGTGGCCGCCCTCGCGCCAGGTCACCACGCGAGCTCCGTGCCGGCGCAGGATCGCGACGCGCAGGCCTTTGCGGGTGACCCGGCGCGCTCCGGAGGGCACGGAGAGCGGCTTGCCGTCCACGATCGTGTAGCCGATTCGCTTGTCGCCCAGCCCGTACACCACGGTAAGCGCGTGGCGGCCGTGCAGCTCGTCGCTGCGGGCGCCGGCCGTGCGGTACGGAGTGCTGTAGCGGTAGTTGGGGAAATGCACGCCGCCGACCTCGGCCCGCAGGAAGCGCTCGTCGCCGCGGTGGCTCGGCGGAGCCGCCTGGGTCGGCGCGCGCAGCGCCAGGCCCGCGGCGTCGGCAAGGGTCGGCCCACCCCCGCTCCCGAGCGCGAGCAGCGTGACGCTGGTGATCACGGCGGCCAGCAGCGCGCCCAGCACGGGCACCGCGATCCACCGCCGCCGGTTGACCGGCTCGCGCCGGTCGTCCCGCGCGATCTGGTTGCGCAGCGCCGTGGGGGCCTCGATGCCCTCCACCGCCGAGCGGATGGCCGCACCGATGCGCTCGCTCTCGCGCCGTTCGCTGTCGGACACCTGGCTCATCCCGTTGCCGCCACGCTCTGCTCGCTGTCCGTGAGTGCGTCGGCCACCCGGCCGCGCGCGCGGTGGAGGCGGGTGGTCACCGTGGCCTCCTTGATCCCCAGGGCGTCGGCCGCGTCGCGGTAGCTCAGGCCCAGCACGTCGATCGCCACGATCACCTCTCGGGCGGGTTCCGGCAGGGCGGAGATCGCGGCGAACAGCTCACCCACCTCGAGAGCTGCGCCCGGGTCGCCGAAGCTCGAGCCGGAGGCGCGTTCCGGGCGCTCGTCCAGCGGCACCTCCGACGGCCTGGCCCCGGCGCGGCGCAGCCGGCTCACGTGGGTGTTGCGCAGCACACGCAGCAGGTAGCCGAGGTCGTCTCCATGGCGCAGCCAGCGCGGCCGGCTGAGCACCTGCGCGCACGCCTCCTGGACCAGGTCCTCGGCGTCATGTGGGTTGCCGCACATCGCCCAGGCCGCGCGGAAGAGCCGGTCGAGGTGCCGCCCCAGCTGCTCCGGGTCCAGGCGCCGCGTGCGCGCCGACTGCGGGAGTACGGCCACGCGGCCGACTGTAGCCGCTGCAGCGACGGCGGGGGCCATTCTGCGCTCAGTTCACCGTCAACGTGCCCTGCATGCCGGCCTTCCGGTGACCGTCGACGGGGCAGTAGAAGGTGTACTTGCCGGGCTTCAGCTTCACGCTGACCTGCGTGGTGCCGCCGGGCTGGACGACCTTGCCGTCCTTGTCCACGCCGTTGCCCTCGACCGCGATGGCGTGCGGCACCTGGCCGCCCTGCGGGTTGCTCATCGTCATCGTGACGGTGCCGGCCTTGGCGGTGGCCGTCTTCTTGTCGAACTTGAGGCCGGTCGCTTCGGCCTTCAGCGCCACCTTGCTGCCGCCGCCGGCCGAGGCGGTCCCGCCCGAGCTGCTCGCGCTGGTTGTGCTCTTGGTGGTGCTGGGCGACGACCCCGAGCTGGAGGACGACTTGTTGCTGCTGCCGCAGGCGCCCAGGCCGAGACACGCGATCCCGAGCGAGACGAGGCACAGGCGGCGCAGCGAGATGAGGGAAGACATGGAACCTCCAGGTCGTGGTCGTCATCCCAGAGGGACGCGCGCGCCCGGCGATCCTTCCGCCATGTGCCGTATATAACCCATCAGGTATATTGGCGAACGTGAGCACGGCGACCTTCACCGCCCTGGCCGAGCCGAACCGGCGCCGCATCCTC
>DAIMGB010000168.1:0-5147 GCA_036724195.1 Thermoleophilaceae bacterium | reverse complement strand
ACTCGATGAACTGCACGCCGTCGGGCATGCAGGGCGCGATCTGGGTGCAGTTCACGCAGACGCTGATCTGCTCGGACAAGGTCAACGACGGCGCCTACTTCGCGATCAAGACGAACTTCCCCGAAGGCACGATCGCCAACCTGGGCGACGCCGACGGATCCACCGGGATCGCCTGGGCCTTCCTGCAGCCGGCGTTCACGGGCTACCCGCGCACGCTGTCGCGCGCACTGCAGGCCCGCGGTTTCATCGAGGAGGTGATGGGCTCCTACTCCTGCTCGGGCAACGTGATCCAGGGCGGCGGCATCGACCAGTACGGCAACTCGAGCGCGATCATGAACTTCGAGGTGGCCGCGCAGGGCATGGGCGCGAAGTACGTGCTCGACGGCACCGACTTCGCCGCGGCCATGTTCAACCCCGAGGGCGACATGGGCGACGTGGAGATGTGGGAGCTGATCTGCCCGATGATGTACCTCTCGCGGCGGCTCAAGGCCAACACGGCAGGACCCGGGCGCCACCGCGGCGGCTCGAGCTTCGAGTCGCTCTCGATGATCAAGAACACGCCGTTCTGGGAGCTCCAGAACCTGGGCGCGACGCGCGTCTTCTACGCCACCGGGCTGTTCGGGGGCTACCCGGGCTCGTGCTCCTACGTGCACAATCTGCACCGGCCGACGCTGCCGGACGACTATCCGGTGGCCGACGGATCCTTCGAGGAGCCGGCGTTGATGGCGATCGACTGCGAGCGGCGCGAGTACAAGCAGGACAACTTCACGACGCTGCACCCCTTCGAGGACGGGGACCTCTACCTGTCGGTCATGAAGGGCGCCGCCGGCCTGGGCGACCCGTTGCTGCGCCCGGTCGAGGCTGTCGAGCGCGACGTCGACGAGGGCCACCTGCTGCCGCGCTTCGCCGAGTCGGTCTACGGCGTGTCCGACCGCGACGGCTTTCGCCGCGCCCGGCTCGAGCGCGCCCGCCCCGTGCGCGAGTGGTGGACCGAGCAGCGCGAGCGCGTGCTCGCCCAGGATGCGATCGAGCCGGTGAAGGTGATGTACGCCGAGTGCATGCGGCTATCACCGCGCTGGGCGGCCGAGTACCGCGGCTTCTGGGACCTGCCGGACGACTTCCAGTGGGAGGCGCTGACGCCGACGGTCTCCGTGACAAAGGCGGCGCGTGGGAAGGTCATGCCCGAGGAGGCGGCCGCTGAGTTCCTCGCGGGTTCGGCGCCCGAGGCGCCGGACACCGAGCAGCGGGGCGCCGGCCGCGCGATGGAGCAGAGCACGCTCGCCGACATGCTCGACGAGAAGCTCTCGCGGCGGGCGGTCAAGGACATCCAGTCGGGCTACAAGGACCCGGGCCGGTTCGACAACTGGCTGGCCGTGCTCCAGGAGCGCGTGCCCTACGACGACCCGATCGTGCTGCCGGCCGGCGAGGGCCTGAACATCGTGCGCGCGGGAGGCGAGCTGGTGATCCGCTGCGACTGCGGCCACGACTTCTGCGCCCATGACCGCAACTGGAAGCTGGACGCCGTGCTGAACGTGCGCGCCGACGACGAGTCGATGCGCGAGGTCTACCCAGCCATGGCCCATGCGGACACCGAGTGGATGGAGCTGCGCGAGTACTTCTGCCCGTCGTGCGGCCGCCAGCTCGAAGTCGAGGCCGTGCCGCCCGGCTTCCCGGTCGTGCACGAATTCCTGCCTGACGTGAAGGGCTTCTACGAGGGCTGGTTGGGGCGCGAGCTGCCCTAACGGGCACGCGACGCATATTCGCCCCCTATAACGGGGTCAATATGCGTCTGGTGCGAGGTGGTCGCTTCGGAGGCGCTGCGCGAGGGCGAGGGTCGCCTCGTCGATAGAGCTCTCCACGAGCTCGAAGCGCTCCGCGTACTCGGCGCGGACTGCGCTGACCACGTCGTCCAGGCAAACACCCACCTCACCAGCGGTAGTTGGATCGAAGTCCAAGCCCAGCGCCCCATACACCGGCACCAGGACCTCAGCGATGCGGCCACCCCCCTCGGCCACCACCACCGCCCCCACATGGGCGGCGCCCTTGATCAGGCGCTGGCCGATCCCCGCGATCTTCACCTCGCCGCGCAAGTTCACGCTGTAGCCGCCGGGGCAGTACTCGCCGGGCACCGCTCCGACGCGCGCGTCCACGCCCAGGCGCCCGAGCGCCCGAGCGATCAGGCCCGCGCTCCACTCGAAACGCTCGTGGATGCCCGGGCGTGGGTCGGGATCGGGGATCGCGTGGGCCAGCTCGAGCGTGCCCTCGTGGAAGACGGCCGCGCGGCCGCCGGCCAGCCGCAGGATCGCCTCGAAGCCCCGCTCGCGGGCCGCGCGGACGGCGGCCGCGTAGCCGCCGGCGACCGCATCCTGCTTGGCGAACGCCACCATCGGCCCGGGCCGCGCCAGCCTCAGCGTCTCGGGCAGCTCGCCGGCGCCGACCCGCTCCAGCACCGCCCTCGAGACGGCCGTGTCGAGCGCCGGATCATCGGGAAACGAATCGGTGACGATCGCTAGTGTGCGCATTAGGCTTAATTCCAATCAGATTTTCTGTATTTAAGAGGAGGCCCCATGAGCGCCACTGACGAGCTGGTCAAGAACAACGAGGAGTATGCGGCGGGCTTTGAGAAGGGCGACCTGCCGCTGCCGCCCGCCAAGGGCGTCGCGGTCGTCGCCTGCATGGACGCCCGCATCGTCCCGTCCAGGATCCTCGGGCTCGAGGAGGGCGACGCCCACATCATCCGCAACGCCGGCGGCGTGATCACCGACGACGAGATCCGCTCGCTCGCCATCTCACAGCGGCTGCTGGGCACCACGGAGATCGTGCTCGTCCACCACACCGACTGCGGGATGCTCACCTTCACCGACGACCAGTTCAAGCAGCAGCTGAAGGAGAGCACCGGCGAGGAGCCGAGCTGGTCCGCCGAGGCTTTCTCCGACCTCGACCAGGACGTCCGCGACTCGATCGCCCGCATCAACGCGAGCCCCTTCATCCCGCACAAGGACAGCATTCGGGGCTTCGTCTACGAGGTGGAGAGCGGGAAGCTGCGCGAGGTCAGCTAGTACCCGAGGGCGAACTTCGCCTCTTCGGACATCCGGTCCGGAGTCCACGGCGGCGTGAAGACCATCTTCGGGTAGACGCGCGAGACGCCGTCCAGCTCGGAGACGAACTCCTCCATCTGCTCACTCACCTGGGGCCCTATCGGGCATCCGGGTGAGGTGAGCGTGAAGGTCACGAACACCTCCTCGCCCTCGACCTCGATCTCGTAGACAAGGCCGAGCTCGACGAAATCGAGCCCGAGCTCCGGGTCGATCACGTTTGTGAGGGCGTCCTCTACTTCATCCACGCTGGGCATGCCGTCAAGGATAGTAGGGTCAGATCATGCCGCTCATGGCGCTGGTGGCGCTGTTCATCCTGGTGCCGTTCGCGGAGCTGTACGTGATCCTCCAGGTTGTCGGGCCCGCGCTCGGCCCGGTGTGGACGATCCTGCTCCTCGCGGCCGATTCGGTGCTCGGCTCGCTGCTGCTGCGCTCTCAGGGACGGATCGTGTGGCGGCGCTTCAATCAGGAACTTGCCGCGGGCCGGATGCCCCACCGCGAGGTGGTCGACGGCGTGCTGGTGGTCTTCGGCGGGGCGATGCTGATCACCCCCGGCTTCCTCACAGACATCATCGGCGTCCTGTTGCTCGTGCCCCCCACGCGGGCCCTGATCCGGCGTTTGGTCATCGCGCGGCTCGGGCAGCGATTGGCCGTGGGGGTGGTCCGCACGGCACGGCCACGCAACGAGGAGCGCGACTACGACGTCGAGGGCACCGCCAGCGACTACGAGCCGCCGCCCGCGCGGCGACTCGAGCGGTGAGCGCCCCCGCGGTCTCCATCGCCTTCTTCGACCTCGATCGCCAGCTCCACGGCAGCACGAGGTCGGGGGCGACGCTGCTGTTCGAGGGCAGCTCGGCCAGGGTGCTGCCCGAGGGGCCGACCGTCGAGCGCAACGGCGAGAAGCTGCGAGCCGAGCTGGCGGGAAGCTTCGCGCTCGAGCTGGAGCCCGTGAGCGAGGAGATCGACCTGGGCGGCGTGACGGCGCGGGTCTGCCGCGTGCGCGGCGAGGTGGGCGGCACGGAGGTGGACTGCCTGGGCACCGCCTCCGAGACCAGCAAGGCCCCCGAGTGGGACCAGCTCGACGCGCTGCGCAGCCTTTCCGTGCTCGCGGACGAGGACCACGCGCTGCTGGCGGTGGCGCGGCGCCCGCGTGGGGCGGCCGGCCACGACGAGGAGCTGGTGACCGCATGCCTGCTCTCCGAGGGGCAGCTGCTCGCGGTCGAGAACGCGCGGATCTCCACGGTCTACGACGGCGAGGGGCGCCAGCGCAGCGCCGGGCTCGAGCTGTGGCTGCCCGGCGAGGACTTCCCGAGGCGCGCGTCGGGTCAGGTGCTGGCCGGCACCTCGCTGGAGCTGGAGGGCCTTGACGTGCACGCCGCCGTGTTCGGCTGGAAGCTCGAGGGCAGCGACGCGGTTGGCTCCTACGAGCTGATGGTGCGCAGCCAGGCGCCCGTGGCCGCGTGATTCGCGCGCTCGTGTGCGACTTCGGCGGCGTGCTGACGTCGCCGATCGAGGAGGGCTTCCACGCCTACGAGAAGGCCTCCGGCGTGACGCTGGAGCAGCTGGGCATGGCGATGGCCCGCGCGATGGAGGAGCACGGCGAGCACCCGTTGTTCGCGCTCGAGCGCGGCGAGATCTCGGAGGAGGAGTTCGGCCAGCGCCTGGCCGCGCAGCTCGACTCCGGCTTCGACGCGAAGCGCCTGCGCGACCTCTACTTCGAGCAGCTCCGGCCCAACCGGCCAATGATCGACTTCGTGGCGGAGCTGCGCGAGCGCGGCCTTCGCACGGCGCTGTGCACCAACAACGTGCGCGAGTGGGAGCCGCACTGGCGGTCGATGCTGCCGGAGCTCGACGACGTGTTCGAGGTGGTCGTGGACTCGGGCTTCGTAGGCACGCGCAAGCCGGAGCGGCGCATCTACGAGCTCACGATGGAGCGTCTTGGCGACGGGCTGCGTTTCGAGGACTGCCTCTTCGTGGACGACCTGGAGCACAACTGCGAGGCGGCGCGCGAGCTCGGCATGAGCGCGGTCCGCTTCCAGGACGCCCAGCAGG
>DAIMGB010000167.1:0-5150 GCA_036724195.1 Thermoleophilaceae bacterium | reverse complement strand
CCCCGCCGGCCTGGCCACCGCCGCCACGCTCAAGCTGGCCGGCGTGCCGAACGTCGTGCTCGACCGCGCGGAGGCGGTGGGCTCGGCCTGGCGCACGCACTACGAGCGCCTGCACCTGCACACGGTCCGCTGGCTCTCGAATCTGCCGGGTTACCCGATTCCACGCCGCCACGGGCGCTGGGTGGCGCGCGACGGCGTGGTGTCCTACCTCGAGGACTACGCGCGCCACCACCAGCTCGACGTGCGACTGGGCACGGAGGTGCAGCGGATCGAGCGCGACGGCGACCGCTGGCGTGTGCGGACGAGCAGCGGCGACATGACCGCTCCCTATGTGGTGGTGGCGAGCGGCTTCAACCACACGCCGCAGCTGCCCGACCTACCCGGCCGCGACGGCTTCGAGGGCGAGCTGCTGCACGCGAAGAGCTACCGCAACGCTGAGCCCTACCGCGGCCGCGACGTGCTGGTGGTGGGCACCGGCAACACCGGGGCGGAGATCGCCGTGGACCTGGTCGAGCAGGGCGCCGCCCGCGTGCGAGTGGCCGTGCGCACGCCCCCGCACATCCTGCCGCGCGCCGCCATGGGAATGCCCGGCCAGCTGGTGGGCGTGATGATCAGGCGCCTGCCGGCGAAGCTGGCCGACGCGATCATCCGCAACAACCAGCGCATCTTCATCGGCGACCTCGCGGACAAGGGCCTGCCGGTGCCCTCCGAGGGCGTGTACAGCCGGATGCTGCGCACGGGCGGCGTGCCGATCCTCGACATCGGCTTCGCCAAGCTCGTCGAGCGCGGCGAGGTCGAGATCGTGAGCGCGTTGGAGGGCTTCGACGGCCGCGACGTGCTGCTGGCGGGCGGCAAGCGCATCGAGCCCGACGCGGTGATCGCCGCCACCGGCTACAGCCGTGGCCTCGAGCCGCTGGTGGGCCACCTGGGCGTGCTTGACGAGCGCGAGCGCCCCGTGGTGCACGGCCCCTACACCGAGCGCGGCGCGCCCGGGCTGCACTTCATCGGCTTCTCCGACCCGATCAGCGGCATGTTCCGCGAGATCAACATCGACGCCTGGAAGATCGCCCGCGCGATCGCCGACGACCGCCGCGGCCCGCCGGCCAACATCACCCACCGCCCGGGCCCGCTCGGCGACCGTGCGCTGGCGAAGCTGTCGGTGCGGCTGCGGAGGGGTAGCCAGGTGGGCACCAAGGTGCCCTAGCCCGGCCCTCCGCGCGGCCGAAGAATCGGACCTCCAGCGCCCTCCTCGGGCGCACATCCCCAACAAGGAGGTTCCGATGTTCAACAGGCTCACAAAGAGCCGCGCGACGGTCGGGGCGCTGCTGGTGGCTTCGGCGTTCTTCACCGCCTCGCTGGTTGCTCCCGCGATGGGCGCTCCCGGGCCGCTGACGCTGGCCAAGCGGGCGCTCAAGACGGCGAAGAAGGCGAGCAAGACCGCCAAGTCCGCGAGCAAGACGGCAAAGGCCGCGGACAAGCGCTCGAAGTCGGCCAGCTCGATCGCCGCGTCGGCGACGACGGTGGCCAACTCGGCGCTCGGCAAGGCCAACGGCCCGGGCCAGGACTCGGGTCCGGGGGCACTTCGCATCAGCGCCCCGGTCACCGTGCCCGATGACGGGTCCGCGGTCGAGCAGTTCGCCTCCTGCCCGAACGGCTACCTCGCCGCCGGCGGTGGTGTGTCGGTGTTCGACGGCAACACCGGCGACCCGGTGCTCGAAGGCATCGCCGTCACGGAGTCGACCAGCACCGGCACCGGCTGGGTCGCCGCCGTGCAGGACGGGAGTGGCGCGAGCACCGTCACGGACCGCGAGATGGAGGTCATCGTGGACTGTGCGAAGCCGACCACGGTGGACATCGGTCCAGGCGTGAAGAAGGCCCAGAGCAGGCTCCGCCAGCGATAGCAGTACCGCGAACGGGCCCCGGCCGCCCTCGCCGGGGCCCTTCGCGTGCCTCGCGGCACGGGACCCGCACCGATTGCGCGAACCCCCTAGACCGGTGTAGCGTGAATGTAAGGAGGCTTGTCCCGCCGACCGCGAGGGCCGATGACCGAGCTAGACACAGACCCAGTCATCGTCGGATACCGAATTGAGGGTCTCGCCGGCCAGGGGGGCATGGGAATCGTGTACCGGGCCACGCAGCTGGCGCTGGGCCGCCCGGTGGCCCTCAAGCTGATCTCGCCGAAGCTGGCTGCCGACCCGCTCTTCCGCGAGCGCTTCCAGCGCGAGTCGCGGCTGGCGGCCTCGATCGACCACCCCAATGTGATCCCGGTGTACGAGGCCGGCGAGGCGAACGGGTCCCTCTTCATCTCCATGCGCTGGGTCGAGGGCTACGACCTCGAGACGCTGATTCGCCGCGGGGGTGGGGTCGAGCCCGAGCGGGCGGCGCGGATCGTCAGCCAGGTGGCCGCCGCGCTCGACGCCGCTCACGGGCGCGGGCTCGTACACCGTGACGTGAAGCCGGCGAACGTACTCATAGTCGGCGACCGCGCCGACCACGTCTACCTGACGGACTTCGGCCTGGTGAAGCGCATGAGCGCGAGCGGCCAGCTCACCCAGAGCGGGCAGCTGCTGGGCACGATCGACTACATCGCGCCCGAGCAGATCCAGGGCAAGGGGAACGACGCTCGCACCGACGTCTACTCCCTCGGCTGCGTGCTGTTCCGCTGTCTGACGGGCCGCGTCCCGTTCGACACCGACAACGAGGTGGCGAAGATCTACGCGCACCTGAACGAGCCTCCGCCGAAGCCCTCCGACGTGGTGCAGGGGCTCCCCTTCGCGGCGGACGAGGTCGTGGCCCGGGCGATGGCCAAGGAGCCCGAGCAGCGCTACGCGTCGGCGGGCGACCTGGGCCGCGCGGCGCTCGCTGCCACGGAGATCCGGCCGCGCGCGGCCAGCACGGCGCCCACCGCGGACACGCGCCGGCTGATCGGCCGGAAGCGCAGGCGGCCCATCGCCGGGCTTGCGCTGGGGAGTGCCCTCGCCGCCGCCGGCCTGGCGGTGGGACTCGCCCTCACCGGCGCCTTCGGCGGCCAGGACCCGGCCCCCGTCAGGTCGCATCACGTGCTGGGGAGTCCCGACGACGGAACGCTGCTGCGCGTCCGCGGCGGCAGGCGCGTCTACGTGATCAAGGCCGGGGCGAGGTTCCCCGTTCCCCACAGCGAGCTCCCCCGCTTCGGCTACTCGAGGGAGGGCGTCGAGACGGTCTCGGCCGCGCGGCTGCGCCAGATCCCCAAGCTGCCCCGCGAGGGCGCGCTGGTGAGGGCGTACGGCAGCAGCGTCATCTGGCTCGTGCGCCACGGCAAGCGCGAGCTCACCACCGCTCCAGGCGGCGTGGACATCGCGGTCATGCCCTCAACCGGGCTCAGGCAGGTCCCGGCGGCGGCCTATCACCGCAAGACAAAGATCGGATTGGCCGCGCCACCGATCGTGATCGACCGGCGCTTCTTCCACATCTTCATGAAGGTCAGCTCCCGGCACGGAACGCCGAAGGGTGCGTGTGTGGTCTACCGCGTGACGAACGGCCGGCGCCAGGAGCGCTCCAACACGGGCACCCACGGCGGGCTCTGCAACGCCCGGCTCAGGATCTCAGGGGTCACCTCCGTCCAGTACACGCTGCGCTTCATCGGCGCCCGCGGCTGGCGCAGCTCGTCAGCGAGCACGGGCCCCATCCCCGTGCACCCGGCACTCTGAGCTTCGGATGGAGGGGATCCAGACCTCACCGCGGGCCGCAACGGCGGCGGAGCTCAAGGCCCAGATAGAGATGGAGCGCACCTGCGTCCCGTTTCTCGTCTACCGCGACGGTGAGGGGCGCCACACGATCCTCGCGCTGCCCGCCGAGCGCACGCGCTTCGCGCTCGGCCGCAGCCCGGAGACAGACGTCCCCCTGACCTGGGACCACGAGGTCTCCCGCGTCCACGCGGGACTGGAGCGCATCGGCACGGAATGGACCTTTCTGGACGACGGCTTGTCGCTCAACGGCTCGTTCGTCAATGGCGCGCCGGTGCGCGGGCGCCGCCGGCTCCACGACGGCGACACGCTTCGAGTCGGGAACACGGTCTTGCTCTTTCGTGACCCGAACGAGGCCGGCGCGCGATCCACAATCCCCTCAGCAGACCGGGCTGCCCTGGTCAGGCTCACCGATGCCCAGCGCCGCGTGCTGCTGGCCCTCTGCAGGCCCTTCAAGGACTCGAACGTGTTCGTGACGCCGGCCACCAACCAGGACATCGCGGCCGAGCTGTACCTGAGCATCGACGCGGTGAAGAAGCACATGCGCGCGCTCTACGAGCGCTTCGGGGTCGAGCAGCTGCCCCAGTACGAGAAGCGCACGCGTCTCGTCGAGCGCGCGTTCGCGGGCGGCTTCGTCTCCGAGCACGACCTCTAGGCCAAACGGCAGACGGCGGTTTGGGACGGCTCCCTTTGGGGGAAGGTTGACGCCGCAAGCTTTTCTCTGGTATATTGATTGTGCAAGCAACTTTCTGCCCCCGCTTCACCCAAGGAGAAAACGCAATGACTTCCGAGCAGCAGACTCAGCAGGCTCTTCCCACCGGCACCTGGAACGTCGACCCCGTGCATTCGGCCGTCGGCTTCGCCGTCGACTACCTCGCCGGCACCTTCCAGGGCACGTTCTCGAAGTTCGACGCTTCCGTCGGCGATGGTCAGCTGCACGGATCGGCCGAGGTCGCGAGCATTCACGTCCCGGACGAGAACCTGGGGGCCCACCTCCAGAGCCCGGACTTCTTCGACGCCGAGCGCAACCCGCAGCTCACCTTCGAGTCGCGTGACGTCAGCCGCTCCGGCGACGACGTGACGCTCCAGGGCGAGATCACGCTCAAGGGCCACACCGAGCCCGTCGAGATCAAGGGCCACATCACCGACGCGCTGGCAGACCCCTACGGCGGGGAGCGCTTCGGACTCCAGCTGGAGACCACCGTGGACCGCACCCAGTTCGGCATCAGCTGGAACAACCCGCTGCCGAGCGGCGACAAGGCGCTCTCCGACGACGTGAGGATCATCGTCGACCTGCAGCTGGTGAAGGCAGCCTAACGATGAACGTCCTCGGCATCAGCGGCAGCCTGCGCCGCGCCTCGCACAACACCAAGCTGCTTCACGCGGCCGGTGAGCTGGTCGAGGCGCAGGCTGGTGCCGAGTTCA
>DAIMGB010000166.1:0-5150 GCA_036724195.1 Thermoleophilaceae bacterium | reverse complement strand
GCGGTGGCCAGCAGCGCCCCGGCGCTCGGGTGCGCCCGGTGCGGGCCGTAGTCGGGCACGAGCTCGCCCGCCCGCATCCGCCGGGCCAGGTTCGCCGGTCCGCCGCGGCGCAGGTCGGCCCGCTCCACGTACTGCGGCCGCGTGGCCAGCTCGCCGTAGAGGAACACCGGCAGCTCGAGCTCCTCGCCGATCAGCGCCGCCGCGGTGAGCGCCTCGGCACACGCCGCGCCGTGCTGGCCCTCGTCGAGATAGACCACCGGCAGCACGTCCAGCGCGCCGGCGTGCGGGTGCACCCCGCGGTGCCCGGCGAGGTCGATCCGCTCCACAGCCACGCGCGCCCCGCCCACGAGCGCACCCGCCAGCTCGCCCTGCGGCGCGGCCAGCGTGAACACCGAGCGGCCGTGGTCGGGATCGCTGTGGAGGTCGAGCAGCCGCGCCGGCGCGAAGCCGCGCGAGACCGCCTCGATCACCGTGCGATCGCGGCCCTCGCTGACATTGGGGACTGAGACGAGCAAAGCTAGACTCGATTCTCGCGGCTCCGTAGCTCAGCGGTTAGAGCGCACGACTCATAATCGTGAGGTCCCTGGTTCGAATCCAGGCGGAGCTACTCGTTCGTAGACGCGCCATCCGGGGTATCAGGGTGCCATGGCGAAGAAGACAGGCAACAAGAAGCTCTACAACCGGATGCGTGCGAGCGGTGTGCGCAAGAGGGTCGCTCGCGAGCTGTCGGCCCTGCCGGGCATCGGCTCCGACGGCAAGCGTGCGCCCAAGCCGATCCGGGACGCGCTCGGGCACCTGGAGTCCGTCGTGGGTGAGTTGCAGAAGCACGTCGGGCGCGGCGAGCGCAAGGCGGCGGCACGCAAGGCCGCACGCACGCGGCGCCAGAAGAGCGCCAAGCGCAGCACGGCGGCGCGCAAGGGCGCGAAGACGCGCGCCGGCAGCTAGTCCGCGGACGTCGGGAGCGCGTACTCCCGTCTAGCTTCAGTAAGTAAAGTAATGGCCTAGATGCGTACGTTCTGGAGGCTGCTCGGATTCCTACGCCCCTATCGCGGGGGCGTGATCGCCTCCTTCGTCCTGGCAGCCGCCGCTATGGCCATGGGCGTGCTCGTGCCCTACCTCGTGGGGCGCACGATCGACGAGATCCGCCACGGCGGCGCCAACCTCTGGCCGCTCGCAGGCGCCGTCGCCGCGGCAGGCCTGCTGCGGCTTGCCTTCAGCGTGGTCCGCCGGCTCCTGGCCGGCCGCGTGTCGCTCGGGGTCGAGTACGACCTGCGCAACCGCATGTACACGCACCTGCAGTCGCTCGAGCTGGGCTTCTTCGACGGCCAGCAGACCGGGCAGCTCATGTCGCGCTCCACGGTGGACCTGCAGGGGGTGCGCTTCTTCCTCGGCTACGGCCTGATCTTCATGGCGCAGTCGGCGCTCACGATCGTGATCGCCGCGGCGGTGATGCTGGCGCTGAACGTGCCGCTGGCCCTGGTGGCGCTGGCGCCCATGCCGTTCGTGATCTACGTGGCGTTCCGCTACGGACTGAAGAACCGGCCCGCCTCGCAGGAGGTCCAGCAGCGCATCGCCGAGCTCACGGCCGAGGCCGAGGAGAACGTCTCGGGCGTCCGGGTGGTCAAGGCCTTCGCGCAGGAGCCGCGTCAGCTGCGGCGCTTCGAGGGGGTTGTCCGCAGGGTGTTCGACCAGTCGATGGTCTCCACCCGGCTGCAGGCGTTCTACAGCCCGTTCATCGGCTTCCTGCCCCAGATCGGGCTGGCTCTCATCCTGCTGGTGGGCGGCCGCCAGGCCATCAACGGCGACATCACCGTGGGCGAGTTCGTGGCCTTCTACGGCTACGTGCTGATGCTCACCGGGCCGATGCGCATCTTCGGCATCGCGCTGGGCATGGCGCAGCGCGCCGTGGCCTCGGGCGCCCGAGTGTTCGAGATCCTCGACCGCGAGCCGCGGCTGACCGCGCCGCCCGGAGCACCCGACCTGCCCGAGGGCGGCGGACGTGTCGAGCTGCGCGGCGTCAGCTTCGCCTACGACGGCGGCGAGCCGGTGCTGCGCGACGTCGACCTCGACGTCGAGGCCGGGCGCACGGTGGCGCTGGTGGGCGGCACCGGCTCGGGCAAGACCACCCTGGTCGCGCTGATCCCGCGGCTCTACGACGTCGACGAGGGGGCGATGCTCGTGGACGGCGCCGACGTCCGCTCGGTCGACATCGGATCGCTGCGGCGGGAGATCGCGATGGTCTCCGACGACGCCTTTCTCTTCTCCGCGACGCTCCGCGACAACATCGCGTACGCGCGTCCGGACGCGAGCGACGAGGAGGTCGCCGAGGCCACGCGCCGCGCCGGCCTCACCGAGGTCCTGGACGAGCTCCCCGCCGGCTACGACACGCTCGTAGGCGAGCGCGGGCACACGCTCTCGGGCGGCCAGCGCCAGCGCGTGGCGATCGCGCGAGCCCTGCTGGCCGCGCCGCGGATCCTGATCCTCGACGACGCCACCTCCAGCGTGGACGCCACCACCGAGGGCCTGATCAAGGAGGCCCTGCGCGAGGTCATGGCCGGACGCACCACGTTCGTGATCGCGCACCGGCTCTCCACGATCGCCCTGGCCGACGAGATCGTCGTGCTCGAGGAGGGCCGCGTGTTGGCCCGCGGCAACCACGACGAGCTGCTCGAGAGCTCGCCGCTCTACGCCGAGATCGCCGAGAAGGGCCTGCCCGACCAGGTCTTCCTGAACCGCAAGCCTGAGGAGCGCGAGGTGGCGGGCCTGTGAGCGCGAGACTGAAGAACCTGTGGCGCCTGGTGCGAGGCGAGGACCAGCGAGCGCGCAAGCTCGGCAAGCTGCTCGTGCTGCTGCGCCCCTACCGCGGGCGAGTGATGCTGATGCTGATCTCGCTGGTGGTGGCCACTGCCGCCGGGCTCGCCCCGCCGTATCTCGCGGGCCGTGCGATCGACAGCGGCATCAAGTCGCGCGACGTCGGCTTCCTGACGGTGATCCTCGTGGTGTTCATCGCCGCGGCGGCGCTCAACTGGCTGGCCACCTACGCCGAGACCTTCCTGATCAACTGGGTGGGCCAGCGCGCCCTGCAGGACCTGCGACTGCAGCTCTTCCGCCACCTCCAGAGCCTCTCGATCGGCTTCTACTCGCGCAACAAGGCGGGCGTGATCATCTCGCGCATCACCAACGACGTGCAGGCGCTCGACCAGCTCGTCACCGACGGAATCTCCACGCTGTTCGGCTCCACTCTCACCCTGATCGGCACCGCGGCGATCCTGATGTTCATGGACGCGGGCCTGGCGCTCGTGACCTTCGCGGTGTTCCCGGTGCTGCTGCTCGGGAGCGTGCTGTTCCGCGTGGTCTCGGCCGACGCCTACCGGCTCACGCGAGAGAAGATCGCGTTCGTCACGGCCTACCTGCAGGAGACGCTCTCCGGCGTGCGCGTGGTGCGGGCGTTCGGGCAGGAGCGTCGGCACGAGGCGCAGTTCGCCCAGCTCAACGAGGAGAACCGCGCGGCGAACATGCGCACCGTCTACCTGAACGCCGCCTACTTCCCGGCGGTCGAGCTGCTCTCGGCGGTCGCCACGGCGGTGATCCTCGTGTACGGCGGTAACCAGGTGCTCGACGGCAAGGTCACGATCGGCGTGCTTGCCGCGTTCGTGTTCTACCTGCAGAGCTTCTTCGACCCGATCCAGCAGCTCTCACAGCTCTACACCACCTACCAGGCCGGCATGGCGGCGCTCGACAAGATCTTCGGACTGCTCGACGAGGAGCCCGACGTGGCCGACCGGCCCGGCGCCATCGACCTGCCTGTGCTGCGCGGCGAGATCCGCTTCGAGGACGTGACCTTCGGCTACGGCGATGACGCCCCCGCGCTCAGCCACGTCACGCTCGAGGTGCCGCCCGGCCAGACCGTGGCGCTGGTGGGGGCCACAGGCGCCGGCAAGTCCACGCTGGCGAAGCTCGTGGCGCGCTTCTACGACCCGACCGGCGGGCGGCTGCTGATAGACGGCCACGACCTGCGCGACGTGACCGAGCGCTCGCTGCGCACCCAGCTGGGCGTGGTACCGCAGGAGAGCTACCTGTTCTCAGGCTCGATCCGCGACAACGTCGCCTTCGGCCGCCCCGACGCCACCGACGCCGAGGTCGAGGCCGCGGCCCGCGCGGTCGGGGCCCACGAGTTCATCGAGCGGCTGGCCGAGGGCTACGGGACGCAGGTGGGCGAGCGCGGCGGGCACCTGTCGGCGGGCCAGCGCCAGCTGGTGGCGTTCGCGCGCGCCGCCGCGGCGGACCCGCGCGTGCTCATCCTCGACGAGGCCACCTCGAACGTGGACGTGCACACCGAGGCGCAGATCGAGCACGGCCTCAGGCGGCTGCTGGCAAACCGCACCGCGATCGTGATCGCCCACCGCCTCTCCACCATCCGCGGCGCCGGCCGCATCGTCGTGCTCGAGCACGGCCGCATCGCCGAGCAGGGCACGCACGACGAGCTGATCGAGGCCGACGGCGCCTACGCCGCGCTCTACCGCGACTGGGCCCGCCAGGCGGCCGCCTAGGCCCTAGTAGCCGCCGCCGCTGCCGCCGGCCGAGTTGCCGCCGCCGGACTTATTGGTCTTTGTACCGCCGGAGCCGCCGCCCGCGACCTTGATCGTGCCCTTCATGCCCATGGACTTGTGGCTGTCGATCGGGCAGTACCACTGGTACCTGCCCGCCTTCGAGAGGTCGGCGTTGAGCGTGGCCGACTTGCCCGGCTGGATCGGGGCCGTCTTGACTTCGCCGTTCGGCCCTTTGACCTCGAGCGCGTGGGTGATGGTGCCGTCGTTGGTCACCTGGATCTTGACCTTGCCGGTCTTGCCGACGCTCGGGTTGGACGGGCTGAGCTTGAACTCGGTCTCGCTGACCTTGACGGTCTGGCCGCCGCCTCCACCGCTGGACGCAGCGGGCGCGGAGCCTCCTGACTTGCTCTTGTCCGAACCGCAGGCCCCGAGCAACAGGCCAGCGGCAACTACGAGGACACCCATCCAGCTGAATCGGCTCATATTCCTAGAGACGCCCACCGGGCGAAAAGCTTCCGCGCCCGGCTATCCTCACCGAGTTCCTTGCGGGGTCGTCTAATGGCAAGACGCCAGCCTCTGGAGCTGGTTATCGGGGTTCGA
>DAIMGB010000165.1:3537-5156 GCA_036724195.1 Thermoleophilaceae bacterium | reverse complement strand
GAGAGCCACCACCAGCGAACGTTTGGGAAACTTGAGACGCGCCTGGTCCTGGAGCACTACCTACCGGCTTTGGCACGCAAGCCGCACGCCGCGATGCATGCGGCTGTCGTTGCCCAAATGCCGCCGATCTACGCCGCCGTGCGCAAGGGCTACGACCGCGACGAGGGGGTGCGGATACGCATCCGGCCGCCAGGCTCCGCCCCGGATTCGCTGAAGCTGCTGGCGGCCGGGAAGGTCGACGTGGCCGTGCTGGACATCCACGACCTGGGCCTGGCGCGCGAGCGCGGGCGGGACTTCGTGGGCGTCGGCGCATTGGTGCAGCGGCCGCTCGCGGCGATCATCGCGCGTGCCGGCATCAAGCGGCCGCGCGACCTCGAGGGGCGGCGCGTGGGCGTGTCCGGGCTGCCCTCCGATCCCGCCGTGCTCGGCGCAGTGATGGCGAACGACGGTGGCGACTACCGCAAGGTGCGCCAGGTCACGATCGGCTTCTCCGCCGTGCCGAGCCTGATCGACAAGAGGGTCGACGCGGTGCCGGCCTTCTGGAATGCCGAAGGAGTGGTGCTGAAGCAGCGCGGCGTTCCGATCCGCGAGTTCCGCGTGGACGACTACGGCGCGCCGCGCTACCCGGAGGTGGTCCTGATCGCCACCAGGAAGAGCCTCCAGCGGCGCCGCAAGTACGTGGACGCAGTGGTCAAGGCCGTGAAGCGGGGGACCGAGGACGTGCTGCGCGACCCCGATCCGGCCGTGCGCGAGATCGCCCGCGCCGGAAGTGCCGACCCAGCCCTGGTGCGGGCGCAGCTGCGCGCCGTGGCGCCCGCCCTCAGCCCACCGCTCGTCCTGCGGCGGCCCGCCCTCGAGGCGTGGGCGCGCTGGGATGTGCGCTTCGGGATCCTGAAGCGGCGGCCCGACGTGGGCCGCGCCTTCGACCTGCGGTAAGCGTCATCCGCGCGCACTCGGCCGAGCCGAGTGCTTGCGGCTAGCCGCCCATGGCGCGGCGCACCACGCGCGGGAAGGTGTGCCGCAGGGCCGGCACGACCCCGTACACGCGCGGCACGTAGCGCTCGGCCTTGCCGCCCGGGCCCGCGTCGACGATGGCCTGGGCCGCCTTCTCGGGCTTCGACACGATCCAGCGCGTGAGCGCGCGCCCGGTGAGCTGCTTCTGGGGAAAGCCCTCGGTGGAGATGAAGCCGGGCAGCACGTTCCCCACGTGCACGCCGTTCGGCTTCTCCTCCAGGTAGAGCGCGTCGCTCCAGCCCGCCAGCGCGAACTTCGAGGCCGAGTACGCCCCCACCCCCGGGCGCCCGACGCGCCCCGCGGTCGAGGACACGTTCACGATCGCGCTGGGCGCGGAGGCGCACAGCAGCGGCAGCAGTGCCTCGGTCAGGCGCAGCACGGCGTCGAAGTTGATCTCCATCGTGCGCCTGACGTTCTCGAAGCCGCCGTCCTCGTCGCCGAAGGACGCGCGCCACGACGCGCCGGCGTTGTTCACGAGCAGGTGCAGCGCGCCCTCCCGCTTGGCGCGCTCGCGCACCCGCGCGGGCGCATCGGGCTCGGTCAGGTCGAGGGCCAGCGGCTCGGCGTCGCGCATCATCAGCTCAAAGGCGCGCCGCAGGCACTCG
>DAIMGB010000165.1:0-3527 GCA_036724195.1 Thermoleophilaceae bacterium | reverse complement strand
GCTCGCCGGCCAGCTGCTCGAGCCGGTCGGCGCGGCGCGCCACCAGCAGCAGCTTCCAGCCGTCGCGGTCGAGGCGACGCGCTGTCGCCTCGCCGATGCCCGACGAGGCGCCGGTGACCACCGCGAGCTTTCCGGCGCCGTCGCTCACGCCAACATCGAGTCCACGAGCTGGGCGCCCTCGCGCGCCATGCGCGAGCGCGGCACCACCTTCGTGACCCCGGCCGCCTCGGCCGCCTCGCGCACGTCCTGCTCGACGTGCGAATAGAAGGCGAGCGTGGGCACGCCGCCGGGCAGGCCCTCGAGTCGCCGCTCGGCGTCGCTCGTCAGGTCGATCACCAGCAGCTCCGCGTCTGCCGCGGCCGCCGGTTCAGGTACGGACCGCACGTCGTGGCCGGCGGCCCGCAGCGACCCTTCGACCTTTGAGCCGAACAGCAGGTCCGGGCAGAGCAATGCGACCCTCGCCACCGCCGCATCCTCACTGCACGCGCCGCTTGCGGAACTCCTGGCGCACCGACTCCGGGCGGCCCCACATCTGCGTGACCTCGACGCGGCCGGAGCGCACCTCGCGCTGCACCAGCTCGCCCGCGATCCCCTGGTCGTCGAGCAGCGCCAGGGTGCCGCGCACGGTGGTCGCCGAGGCCGCGTGGCCGAAGTCGTGCGCCACGCGCAGACGCCAGTGCCAGTCGTGCTTCGAGTACGGCATCGCGTTGATCTGCGTCAGCAGCGTGGCCGCCTCGATGTAGCGCTGCTCGTCGGCGATGCGCAGGTCGAACTCGATGCCCGACCAGTCGGGCGGCAGGGTCTCCACCACCAACTGGAAGTCCTCCGCGAGCGCCACGGACGGCAGCTTATTTATCCGAGGAAGGTGCGGTAGATCAGGAACACGTTGAGGGCGATGATCAGTCCGGCCACGCCCACCGCCGCCGCGGTGGTCTGCGCACGGTTCACGAGCGCTCCCATCAGCTCGCGCGTACGGGTGAGCATCACCAGCGGAACCAGGGCGAACGGGATGCCGAACGAGAGCACGACCTGGCTCGCCACCAGCGCCTTGGTGGGGTTGAGGCCGATCGCGAGCACCACGAGCGCCGGGATCATCGTCACGAGCCGCCGCATCATCAGCGGGATCGAGCGCCGGATGAAGCCCTGCATGACCACCTGGCCGGCGTAGGTGCCCACGCTCGAGCTGGACAGGCCCGAGGCCAGCAGCGCCAGCCCGAACGCCACCGCCGCCCCGCTGCCGAGCTTCAGCTCGAAGCCGCGGTGCGCGTCCTCGATCGTCTCCACGTGGAACTGCCCGTGGAACAGCTTCGCGGCCACGATCAGCATCGCCATGTTCACCAGGCCGGCCACGCCCATCGCGATCAGCACGTCGAGCCGCTGGAAGCGCAGCAGCTCGCGCCGCTCGCCATCGTCGCGCGCGCGCACCCGGTGCTGGGTGAGCGCCGAGTGCAGGTAAATCACGTGCGGCATAACGGTGGCGCCGAGGATGCCGGTGGCAATCAGCACGCTCCCCGACCCCTCGAACCCGGGCACGAAGCCGCCGGCGATCGCGCCCGGGTCGGCGCCGGCGTTCAGCATCTCGTAGACGAAGCCCAGCAGGATCACGCCGAGCAGGCCGGCGATCGTGGTCTCGAAGCGCCGGTAGCCCTTCGCCTGCAGCGCGAGGATGGCGAACGCCACCACGGCCGTGATCAGGCCGGCGGCGAAGAGCGGCACGCCGAAGAGGATGTTCAGGGCGATCGCGGCGCCCACGAACTCGGCGAGGTCGGTGGCCATCGCGATCAGCTCGGCCTGCACCCAGAGCCCCACCGACACAGGGCGCGAGAAGCGCTCGCGGCAGAGCTCGGGCAGGTTGCGCCCGGTGGCGATGCCGACCTTGGCCGACAGGTACTGGATCAGCATCGCCATCAGGTTGGCCCCGAGGATCACCCAGAGCAGCAGGTAGCCGTACTTCGCGCCGCCGGCGATGTTGGTGGCGAAGTTGCCGGGGTCCACGTAGGCCACGGCGGCCACGAACGCCGGCCCCAGCAGCGCGAGCGTTGAGCGCCAGCCGCCGAGCGCGCGCAGCTGCTGGAGCTGGCTAGGGCCGAGACCCGCCGCGGGCGCGCCGGGACGTGGGTCTGGCACCGTGGTCGCGTCGGCCATGCCCTCGCTCATCCTCCGGTCTCCGTCCTCATCGCGCCGGCCAGCGCTCCGCCGAACACGTGCTCCTCGTCGCCGAAGCGCACGGACAGCGGGCCGTCAAAGGGCTGCTTGTCGGTGACCTCGAAGCGGTCGCCGGGCGTGATGCCGCGCTGCGAGAGGTAGCGGAGCATGGCCGGGTCGGAGTCGGAGACGCGTACCAGCGTGCCCACCTCGCCGGGCTCGAGCTCGGCCAGCGAGCGCGTTGGGCGCTCTTCGATCTGGCCCTCGGACGTGGGGATCGGGTCGCCGTGCGGGTCGCGCTTGGGATTGCCGAGCGCCGCCGCGATCAGCTCGGACAGCTGCGGCGAGATGGCGTGCTCGAGCACCTCGGCCTCCTCGTGCACGCGGTCCCACGGCATGCCGAGCGCCTGCGCGAGGTAGAGCTCGATCAGCCGGTGGTGGCGGATGACCTCGAGCGCCACGCGCTCGCCCGCGTCGGTGAGCGTGACCCCGCGGTAGGGGCGGTGAATGACCAGGCCGAGCGACTCGAGGCGCTTGACCATCGCCGACGCCGACGCCGGCGACACCCCGAGCCGCTCCGCGATCGCGGAGTTCGAGACCTCGCCGCCGATCGAGTAGATCGCCTTCGCGTAGTCCTGCACGGCAACAGATACTTCGCTGACCACGGCCGTATTGAACCACAATTCAGTCGTGGCTAAAAATCTATTGTGGGACCGCGAAGAGGGCCAGGCGAGCCGCACGTACAATCGGTCGCGTGATCGCCAGCGCCGAATACGAGCTGCTGACCGGCTCGGCCGGGCTGGTCGAGCGCGGCGGCCGCGGCAAGCTCGTGCTGCGCGGCGGCGAGGCGGTGGACTTCCTCCAGGGCCAGGTCACGAACGACGTTGAGGCCCTCGCCCCCGGCCATGGCTGCTATGCGGCGCTGCTCAACCACAAGGGCAAGTTCCGCTCCGACATGAGGCTGCTGCGCGGCGAGGACTTCGTCTGGCTCGACACCGAGCCGGTGGGCCACCGGCCGCTGGCTTACACGGTCGAGACCTACAGCCTCGGCCGGGACGTGAGCTGGGAGGACATCAGCGACGAACGCACGATCCTCTCGCTGCTCGGCCCCGCCGCGCGCGAGCAGCTCGACGTTGCCCCGCCGGAGCAGGAGCACGCCTTCGTGGAGGGCGAGCACGGCCTGTACGTGGCCACCGACCTGGGCGTGGACGTGATCTGCGCCACCGCCGACGCGGACGGCGTGCGCGAGGCGTTGGGAGTCGAGGCCGTGCCCGAAGAGGCCGCCGAGTGCCTTCGCATCGAATCCGGCCGCCCGCGGCTGGGCTACGACATGGACGGCGACACGATCCCCCAGGAGGCCGGCGTGAACGAGCGCGCCGTGA
>DAIMGB010000164.1:0-5184 GCA_036724195.1 Thermoleophilaceae bacterium | reverse complement strand
ATCATCGCCCACATCGACCACGGGAAGTCGACGCTGGCCGATCGCATCCTCGAGATCACCGGCGCGGTCGACGCGCGCGACCACCGGCCGCAGCTGCTCGACTCGATGGACCTCGAGCGCGAGCGCGGCATCACGATCAAGGCGCAGGCGGTGCGGGTGGAGTACAAGGCCGAGGACGGCAAGCTCTACCGGCTGCATCTGATCGACACGCCCGGGCACGTGGACTTCACCTATGAGGTCTCGCGCTCGCTGGCGGCCTGCGACGGCGCGCTGCTGCTGGTGGACGCCTCGCAGGGCGTCGAGGCCCAGACGGTCGCCAACACCTACCTGGCAGTGGACGCCGGCCTCGAGCTCATCCCGGCGCTGAACAAGATCGACCTGCCCGGCGCCGAGCCCGAGCGCGTGGCGGGCGAGATCGCCGAGCTGCTCGGCGACGACCCCGACGAGGTGCTCCGCATCTCAGCCAAGTCCGGCGAGGGCGTTACCGACCTGCTGGAGGCCGTCGTGAACAGCGTGCCGCCGCCAGAGGGCGACGCGGACGCTCCCGCTCGGGCGCTCATCTTCGACTCCGAGTTCGACCAGTACCGCGGCGTGATCGCCTACGTGCGAGTGGTGGACGGCCGCCTGAAGAAGGGCGAGGCCATCACGGCCATGCAGGGCGGCACGCAGGCCGACATCGACGACATCGGCTTCTCCGGGCCCACCATGACGCCGGTGGACGGGCTTTCGGCCGGCGAGGTGGGCTACGTGATCACGGGCGTCAAGGACGTCTCGCAGCTGCGGGTCGGCGACACGCTCACCTCGCGTGCGAAGCCCGCCACGGAGCCGCTGCCCGGCTACCGCGAGGTAAAGCCGATGGTGTTCTGCGGCCTGTTCCCGGTCGACACCGACCAGTTCTCCGAGCTGCGCGATGCGCTCGAGAAGCTGGCGCTGAACGACGCCGCGCTGTCATACGAGCCCGAGACCAGCCAGGCGCTCGGCTTCGGCTTCCGCTGCGGGTTCCTCGGGTTGCTGCACATGGACATCGTGCGCGAGCGCCTCGAGCGCGAGTACGACCTCGAGCTGATGGCCACCACGCCGAACGTGGAGTACGAGGTCAGCCTCACCGATGGGGAGGTGGTGCGCGTGCACTCCCCGAGCGACATGCCCGACCGCGGCGTGATCGAGGAGATCCGCGAGCCCATGATCCGCGCCACGATCCTCTGCCGCAAGGAGGACGTGGGCAACGTGATGGAGCTCTGCCAGGACCGGCGTGGCACCCACGTGGACATGACCTTCATGTCGCAGGAGCGCGTCCAGCTGCACTACGACCTGCCGCTCGCCGAGATCGTGCTCGACTTCTTCGACCAGCTGAAGTCGCGCACCAAGGGCTACGCCTCGCTCGACTACGAGGTGCGCGGCCTGCAGCCCGCCGACCTGGTCAAGCTCGACATCCTGCTGAGCGGCGACACCGTGGACGCCCTCTCGATGGTCGTGCACAAGGACAAGGCCTACGGGGCCGGCCGGGCGATCGCCGAGCGCCTGCGCAAGCAGATCCCGCGCCAGCAGTTCGAGGTGGCGATTCAGGCGGCGATCGGGTCGAACATCATCGCGCGCGAGTCCGTCAAGCCGATCCGCAAGGACGTGATCGCCAAGTGCTACGGGGGCGACATCAGCCGCAAGCGGAAGCTGCTCGAGAACCAGAAGGCGGGCAAGAAGCGCATGAAGCAGGTGGGCCGCATCGAGGTGCCCCAGGAGGCCTTCCTGGCCGTGCTGGAACTCGACGGCGACGGCAAGTAGATGTAGGGTCGCTCGCGTGCGCTGGCGCTGGCTCGCGGGCCTGATCGCCGCCGGCCTGGCGGCCGCGACCCCTGCGTTGGGGCAGGACGATTTCCAGCCCTGCTCGAGCGCGGCCGCGCCGGCCACGTTCACGGTCGTGGATTCCGGCTTCTCGTCGCTCTATGCCACGCACACCCTCCACCTGAAGGCCGCACAGCAAGGTGAGGAGCCTCCGTTCGTCCGGTCGGCCAGCGCGCCGGGTGCGCGCGTGTTTGCCGACGACAGCGATACGCCCCCGGTCCTGGTGTCCGACAGCCCCGGGCCCTTGACCGTGAGCGCCGTCCTGCTCGCGACCGACAGCGACGGCAAGGCCTGCACGGCCAATGTGACCACCACGGTCCAGCTTCTGAGCCCCGCGCGCTCGAAGGTGAGCAAGCTGAAGCGGCCCGGCTACCTCGTCCCCAAGCGCAGGCTCTACAAGCCGAACCCGATCTTTTCCTTCACCGTGAAGCCGGATAAGGCCGCGCCGGACCGCAGACCGTTCACGGTCACGGCGAGGGTGTCGCATCGCTTGCGCCTGCCGGGCAAGGGGGCCAAGGCGAGGACGAAGGCCTACCTGCAGCGCGGGTTCGAGATGGGCGAGCACAAGTCCCTCACGTTTTGTCAGGGCGAGCTGCTCTGCCCGCGCCGCACCAAGCGGGGCTGGCCCAAGGAG
This sequence comes from Thermoleophilaceae bacterium, assembly GCA_036724195.1. Classification (GTDB taxonomy): domain Bacteria; phylum Actinomycetota; class Thermoleophilia; order Solirubrobacterales; family Thermoleophilaceae; genus DATACN01. The sequence goes on along the minus strand of DAIMGB010000164.1, from coordinate 2,711 downwards.
GTCGAGCTCGACGTGCGGCCGCACAACGATGACGGAGCCGCCACGAAGGGCATCAAGGTGATCGCGAGGTCCCCCGCCGGCTACCCCGCCGATCGCGCTCTGAAGTTCTTCCAGACCCCGTGGGGGCTGGATCTCCAGGTGTTCCAGGCGGGACATAGGCTCGCTCGGCTGAGGGTCGTGGCCCGCTGCAGCGGCGGTGGCCAGTCCTCGCGCTGCAGGTTCAAGAAGGTCCTCCTGGCGCGTTAGCGCTGATCCCAACGCGCCCCGTTGCGCAAGAAGGGGGTGAGCAACGCCTAGGAGGCATCGATGACGGATGACGGAGCGATGCGTGAGCTGGCCGAGGACCCCTCGTCCCGCAAGCGCTTCCTGAAGATGATGGGAGGGGCCGGAGCCGCTAGCGCGTTCTCGGTCTTCCTGGCTGCCTGTGGCAGCGATAACAAGAGCAGCGGCTCGACCTCGACCACGAAGAAGTCCACGTCGTCGGCGAGCACCAAGGGTGACCTGGAGATCGTCCAGTACGCCCTGACGCTGGAGCACATCGAGACCGACTTCTACAACGCAGTGATCAAGTCGGGCGTGGTCAAGGACAAGAAGCTCGCGGAGGTCGCGAAGATGATTCGCGACAACGAGCAGGAGCACGTCGACGCGCTCACGCAGACCGTCAAGCAGCTCGGCGGGACGCCCAAGAAGCCGAAGACCACGTTCGACGCGGTCATCAAGGGCGGCGCGAACGTGGTGCTGCAGACGGCCGCGACGGTCGAGAACCTCGGCGCTGCCGCGTATCTCGGCCAGGCCGGGCGGATCAAGTCGAAGGACGTGCTTGCCGCGGCCCTCGCGATCCACACGGTCGAGGGGCGCCACGCGGCGGCCCTCAACAACGCCGTGGGCAAGACCATCGTCCCCGACGGCGCCTTCGCCAAGCCGGCCTCGATGGCCGAGGTCCTGCCGAAGGTCAAGCCCTTCCTCGCGCAGTAGGCGCGGCAGGGACGGAAAGGAAACGAATGTCCGAAGAAAGCAAGCTGGCGACGCCTGAACTGGCCGCCATCGACATCCAAGGCCTCACGAGGCAGTCCTTCGTGCTCCGCGGGGCGCTCGCGGCGGGTGCGGTATACGGCCTCGGCGCCGTGGGCCCATACGTCGGCGAGGCGCTGGCTCAGGGGGGCGGCGGCGACGTCGACATCCTGAACTTCGCCCTCACCCTCGAGTACCTCGAGTCGACGTTCTACAAGGAGGCCCTGAGCAAGACCAAGGACCTCTCGGGCGCCGCGAAGAAGCTGGTCCAGACGATCAGCGAGAACGAGAACGAGCACGTGGCCGCGCTCACCAAGGCGGTCAAGGACCTGGGCGGCAAGCCGGCCGCGGTGCCGAAGGTGGACTTCGGCAACGCGTTCAGCAGCCAGAAGAGCCTGCTGAAGCTTGCCCAGACCTTCGAGGACACCGGAGTGAGCGCCTACAACGGCGCGGCCCCGATGATCAAGTCGAAGGAGGTGCTGGCCTCAGCGGGCAGCATCGTGCAAGTGGAGGCCCGCCACGCGGCGGCCATCCGCGAGCTGAACGGAAACCCGATCACGGACGGCGGCTTCGACAAGTCGCTCTCGATGGCTCAGGTGCTGAAGGCCGTCAAGCCGTTCTTGAAGTCGTAGCCCGCCGCCGCACCCCTACGAAAGGTCACAAGATGATTGGAATGCCAGGACCCATGGAGATGATCGTGCTCCTCGGAGTCGCGCTCATGATCTTCGGACCCAAGAAGCTGCCGGACCTCGGCAAGTCGCTCGGCTCCGGGCTGCGCAGCTTCAAGGAGTCCGTGAGCGGCGAGGAGGCTCCCGAGCCTCGTATCGAGAAGCCGAAGGAGCTTTAGGTACGCCTTAAGGCTCGCTCATAGGTTGGCCGGCGTGACGACCGAAGCCCTCACCGCGCCGGACCCGACAGTCGACGCTCTTCAGCAGTTCCTGGACGGGATTGCGAAGACCCGGCTGCTCACCGCCAGCGAGGAGGTAGTGCTCGCCAAGCGCATCGAGCGCGGCGACCTCGCGGCCAAGGAGCGCATGATTGAGGCCAACCTCAGGTTGGTGGTCTCGATCGCCAAGCGCTACCGCAACCAAGGGCTCCCCTTCCTGGACCTGATCCAGGAAGGGTCGATCGGCCTGGTGCGCGCCGTCGAGAAGTTCGACTACCGCAAGGGCTTCAAGTTCTCGACCTACGCCACCTGGTGGATCCGCCAGGCCATTTCGCGCGCGCTCTCCGACAAGGGCCGCACGATCCGGATCCCGATCCACATCGACAACATCCTGAAGAAGCTGGACGGCGCCCAGCGCAAGCTCCAGGCCAGCGGCGACCGCGACCCGACGGTCGAAGAGGTGGCCGCAATGGCTGGCGTCGACCCTGTCGAGGCCGACCTGATCATGCGCGCCGCCCAGCCGCTCGTGTCACTCGACAAGCCGATCGGCGATGACGCCGACGCCGCCCAGTTCGGCGACCTGCTCGAGGACGAGGGCAGCGCCTCCCCGCACGAGCTGGCGGCCGAGGCGATGATGCACGAGCGCCTCACCGACGTCCTGGAGAACCTGTCCTACCGCGAGCGCCGCATCGTCGAGATGCGCTACGGACTGCGCGACGAGCAGCCGAAGACCCTCGACCAGACCGCCCGCATGTTCGGCCTCACCCGCGAGCGCACCCGCCAGATCGAGGAAGCCGCGCTGCGCAAGCTCGGC
>DAIMGB010000163.1:0-5208 GCA_036724195.1 Thermoleophilaceae bacterium | reverse complement strand
TCCTCGACATCACCGCCTCGCACGAGAAGCGCGAGACCGCGGCCGCGCTGGCCCGGCGCTGCGCCGACGAGATCTTCATCCCGTTCACGATCGGCGGCGGTGTGCGCTCCGACGCCGATGCCCAGGCCGTGCTGGACGCCGGGTCCGACAAGGTGTCGGTGAACTCGGCGGCGGTGGCGCGCCCCAACCTGATCGGCGAGCTGGCCGACGTGTTCGGCGCCCAGTGCGTGGTGCTGGCGGTGGACGCCCGGCTCGAGAACGACGGCACTTACGGGGTCTATGTGAACGGAGGTCGCACTCCCGCCGGGCGCGACGCCGTGGAGTGGGCGCGGGAGGGCGCCGAGCGTGGCGCCGGGGAGATCCTCCTGACCAGCATGGACCGCGACGGCACCGAGGACGGCTACGAGCTGGAGCTGACGCGGGCGGTGGCCGACGCCGTGGACATTCCGGTTATCGCCTCGGGAGGCGCCGGCCGGCTCGAGCACCTGGTGGACGCGATCGAGCAGGGCGGCGCCGACGCGGTCCTCTGCGCCTCGATCTTCCACTACGGGCAGCACACCGTGCGCGAGGCCAAGGAAGCCATGCGGGCGGCTGGGGTGCCGGTGCGGCTGTAGGTGGTCCTCCGGCAAACGGCGGCTGGGTGGGGGTGAATCGGGGTGCGTGACGACTTTCCAAACCTATGGAGGGGAAACTCGTCATGCACCCCGTCGATGGGCGGATCGCGGAGCTCGCGGCGCGGCAGCACGGCGTGGTCACCCGTACCCAGCTGATGCGGCCCGGGTTCAGCAGCACCGCCGTGGACAAGCGCGTGCGGGCCGGCCGGTTGCACAGGTTGCACCGCGGTGTGTATGCCGTCGGCCATACGCGCCTCTCGAGAGAGGGGCGGTTCATGGCCGCGGTGCTGGCCTGCGGGCCGAGGGCGCTGCTGAGCCATGGCAGCGCTGCGCTCCACTGGGGGCTGCCGTGGCGCCAGAACAAGTGGATCGATGTGACCGTTCCGACGCCAGGTGGCCGGCGCAGGCGGCGGCTCGTGGTGGTGCACCGTGCGCGATTGGAGGCGAGGGAGGTGAGCGTCAAGGACGGAGTCCCCGTCACCTCACCCAGCCGCACGCTGGTCGACCTGGCGGACTACGGGAGAAGCCGGCCGGTGGAGCGGGCCCTGGACGAGGCGGCCTACCTGCGCCTCGACGTGAGCGCCCTACTGCCGCGCCAGGGTCGTCGAGGGAGCGGGGTCGTGGCCGAGCTGCTCGCCCGGCACGACGCGGGAACCACCCGGACCAGGTCCGACATGGAGGAGATCTTCCTCGCCCTGTGCCGGGATCACGGCCTGCCGGAGCCGCAGGTGAACACCGAAATCGAGGGCTACGAGGCCGACTTCGCATGGCCCCCACAGCGGCTGATCATCGAAACCGACGGCCACGGCGCCCACGGAACGAGGGCGGCATTCGAGCGCGACCGCCTCAGGGATGCCGAACTCGTGGCCGCGGGCTGGCGAGTGGTGCGCATCACCTACGGGCGCCTCCTCGCCCAGCCCCAGGCCGTCGCGGCCCAGCTGTCGCGCCTGCTCTAGGTCAGCTCGGAGACCTGCTCCTGGAAGGTCGCCATCTGGGTTCCGAGCGCTTCGCCGAGGAACGCCTGGACCACCCCGAACCGCTCCACGATCAGGTTCGCCCGCGTGGTGAGGCGAAGGAAATCGTCCTCGTTGCGCAGCGCCGCGATCTGCTCCTCCGAGCCGCGCAGTAGCGCGAAGCCCGACAGGTCGCCGCCGTGCGGGGTGAGCAGCGCCAGCTCGAAGTCCTCGATCTTGCCGTCCTGCTGGAGCTGGCCCCAGTACTGCACCGACTCGTTGAAGACCTCGAGGCTCTTCGCCTCGCGGCCGCGTACCGGGATACCCCATCCGACGAACAGTCCAGCGTCAGCCATACCTTCTCCTCTTATCGTGGGTCCCTCCCAACCTAACCTGTAGCTCGGTGGCTGTCACCCCCTCACACCTGCGCGAGCGCGTGCGCCGCCTGCCGGAGATGGAGCGCGTGCTGGCGGCGCTGCCGGAGCGCCCGCCGGCCTACCTCGTGGGGGGCGTGGTCCGCGACCTGGTGCGCCGCGCCGAGCCGCGCGACATAGACCTGGCGGTGGAGGGCAGTCCCGCGCCCGCGGCACGGGCGATCGCCGAGCGGCTGGGGCGCGAGGTCCGCGAGCACGGGCGTTTCGGCACGGCGGTGCTGCCCGGCGACCCCGAGCTGACGGTGGCGATGACGCGGCGAGAGACCTACGAGGCGCCGGGGGCGTTGCCAGTGGTGGAGGAGGCATCGCTCGAGGACGACCTGGTGCGGCGGGACTTTTCGATCAACGCGATGGCGATAGGCCTCCACGCGGACGACCTGGGCCACCTCTACGACCTCCACGGGGGAATCGAGGACCTCGAGGCGGGCGCCGTGAGGGTGCTGCACGACCAGAGCTTCGTGGACGACCCCACACGCCTCCTGAGGGCCCTGCGCTACGAGGGGCGCCTGTCGTTCGCCATGGAGCCCGACACCGAGCGGCTGGCCCTGGCGGCCATCGAGGGCGGGGCGCTGGGCACCGTGTCCGGCGACCGGATCGGGCACGAGCTCCTGCTTCTGCTGGGCGAGCCCAAGGTGCGGCGGGCAGTGCGGCGGATGCGCGGGCTGGAGATCGACCGTGCGCTGCACCCCGAGCTCGAGGCCGACCCGCAGCTGGTCTCCGACGCCACGCTGATCGCCGGGGAGGTGCGTGCCAGACGTGCCCTGAGCGGCCTGGCGGCGCTCGTGGCCGGCGCGCCGCAGGAGCTCGACCTGTGGCTGGCCGACCTGGGGCTGCGGGCCAACGAGCGCGACGCGGTGTCGCGCGCGGCGCGCGTGGCGCCGCGCCTGGCCAAGGTGCTGCGCGAGCGCGAGCACACCCCCTCGGAGCTGGCCGAGCTGCTGCGCCGCGAGCCCCCCGAGGCGCTGGCGCTGGCCCTGGCCATGCGCGCGCCCACCGACGCGATCCTGCGCTGGGTGAACGAGCTGAGCGGCGTGGGCCTGGAGATCGGGGGCGACGACCTGATGGCTGCCGGCGTGCCCGAAGGGCCCGCGCTCGGGCGTGCGCTCGACGAGACGCTGCGGCGAAAGCTCGACGGCCTCGTGGACGGTCGCGATGACGAGCTGCGGACCGCGGTCCAGATCGCGACCGAGGAACGATGATCGCGACCACCGTCGACTTGCCCGGCGCCCGGGCGATCTTCTCGACCCGCGTCGGCGGAGTGAGCGAGGGTCAGTACGAGTCGCTCAACCTGGGCGTGCTCACCGGCGACCCCGAGGAGCGCGCGCGCGAGAACCGGCGCCGGCTGGCCGCCGAGGCCGGGATCCAGCCCGAGCGCGTGGCCATGGGCTGGCAGGAGCACGGCACCGAGCTGGCCGAATGGGACGGGCCCCCACCAAGCTCACAGGCCGCCTTCGCGGGCCCGGGGGCGGAGCTGCCGCACGTGGACGGCCACCTGAGCGCGAGCCCGGGCGTGGGCCTGCTGGTGCTGGTGGCCGACTGCTACCCCGTCGCGCTGGCGGGCGGGAGCCGGGCGGCGATGCTGCACTGCGGCTGGCGCGGGCTGGCGGGCGGCATCCTCGAACGCGCCCTGGAGCGCTTCGACGGCGAGCCGCCGGCCGCTGCCGTTGGCCCGGGAATCGGGCAGTGCTGCTTCGAGGTGGGCGAGGAGGTGCTGGCCGAGTTCAGCGACCTCGACGGCGTGGCCGACGGCCGCATGCTCGACCTGCGCGCGGTGATCGCACAGAAGCTGGCCGCGGCCGGCGTCGAGCGGGTCGAGCACGTGGACCACTGCACGAGCTGCCGGGCGGACCTCTACTTCTCCCACCGCCGCGACAACGGGGTCACCGGCCGCCAGTCGGGGCTGGCCGTGCTCGATGCCTGACGCCGCCCGCGTGCGGCGCAACCTCGAGGCGGTGCGCGAGCGGATCGGCGACGAGGTGGAGATCCTCGCGGCGATCAAGTACCTCTACCCCGAGGAGCTGCCCGCCCTGGCCGAGGGTGGGATCGAGCTGGTGGGCGAGAACCGCGCCCAGGACCTGCTCACGAAGCAGGAGGCCCACGGCGAGCTGTTCACCTGGGACTTCATCGGGGCGATCCAGAGCCGCAAGCTCAAGGACATCGCCCCGAACGTGCGGCTGATCCACTCGATCGCCTCGGACTCGGCGCTGCGCCGGCTGGAGGGCAGCCCCGCCAAGGAGGTGCTGATCCAGGTGAACGTGGCGGGGGAGGAGTCGAAGGAGGGCGTCGCGCCGGCCGAGCTGCACGACTTCATCGAGCGCTGCCCCGTGCCGGTGACCGGGCTGATGACGATGCCCCCCTTCACCCAGGACCCGGAGCAGAGCCGTCCGTTCTTCGCGAAGCTTGCGGAGCTGGCCGCCGAGCACGGCTTGGAGCGGCTTTCGATGGGCACGAGCCAGGATTACGAGGTGGCAGCACAGGAGGGCGCCACCATCGTCAGGCTCGGAACGGTGCTCTACGAGTAGCCGCTGCGCTCGAGGAAGTCGGCGATCACGCCGGAGAGCTTCGCTCCCTGCCACGCGAGCGGGGCCTGCTCCTCGTCCTCGACCGCGAACTTCACGTTGGGCAGCCGCTTCTCGTAGTCGCGCGCAATCTCGATCTCGTGCAGCCAGTCGGCCTCGTCGCGCGAGGCCACGATCAGCGTGGGCACCTCCAGCGACTCGAGCTTGTCCAGCCCGTCGAAGGCCGCCGAGTACGGCACCACGCGCAGCGCCGCGGCCACCGCCTCGGGGTGCTCGTGGCGCTCCATGCGCTGGCGCGTGGCCTCCTCGGCAACCTTGCGCCACTTCTCGGGCAGGTCCTCGGGCTGCGCCACGTCCACGAACGCCTCCACGCCGCCCGACTCGAGCGCGTTCGCCAGCTCCTCCCAGGTGTCGCGATCCACGACCTCCGCCGTGCGCCCCTCACCGGTGTAGGCGGGCGTGACCTGCACCAGGGCGGGCACCCGGTCCGGGTGGTCGAGCGTGTAGGTGAGCACCGTGGCCGCGCCCATCGAGCTGCCCACGAGGGCGGGACCGTCGAGCTCGAAATGCTCGATCACCGCCTCGAGGTCCTCGACCAGGTCCGAGTACTCGTAGGCGGACGGGTCCGGGGCGGGGGAGGAGGCGCCGTGGCCGCGGGCGTCGTAGCTGATCAGGCGGTAGCCGCGGC
>DAIMGB010000162.1:0-5269 GCA_036724195.1 Thermoleophilaceae bacterium | reverse complement strand
GGCATGTACGACCGCACGCTGCTCGTGGTCACGGCGGACCACGGCATCTCGTTCCGGCTCGGCGAGCGCGACCGGCGCACGGTCACGCCGGCGAACCTGCAGGGCGAGGCGCCGGTGCCGCTGTTCGTGAAGCGCCCGCGCCAGCGCCACGGGCGCGTCAGCCCGGTCTACGCGCGCACGGTCGACGTTCTGCCCACGATCGCCGGCCTGCTGAAGCTGCGCGTGCCGTGGCGCATCAGCGGCCGCTCGGCCTTCTCGCGCGCGGTCAGGCGGCGGCACACGGTCCGCATGACGAGCCGCTCGCCGCTGACGCCGGTGGTGAGGATGTCCACCGGCGCGTTCCAGGGGCGCTGGAGCCGGGCGATCCACTACAAGCTCTCGACCTTCGGCTATGGCGGGCACGGCCCGGGCCTGTTCGGCATCGGCCCGCGGCGCTCAGTGGTGGGGCACGCCGCCACGTCGCTGCACGCCCGCCGCGGGCGCGTGCACGCCCGCTTCCTGGCCGCCGGCGAGCTGCGCAACGTCAGGGCGCGCTCCTACTTCAGGCCCTGCCTGGTCTCGGGCCGGCTGCGCGGCGGCCGTCCGGGGGCGCGCCGCGACCTCGCGGTTGTGGTGAACGGCCGCGTGGTGGCCACGGCGCGCAGCTTCCACCTGGCGGGCGGGGCCGAGAGCTTCGCCGTGCTGGTGCCGGAGATGGCCTTCAGTACGGGGCGTAACAGGGTGCAGCTGCTCAGCCTGGCGCGCCGGCGCGGGCGCCTGAGCTCGGCGCTCTTGGGTTGGGTCTAACGTTCTGTATCCTCGTCAATCCGTCGCGACTGGCGTAAGGGTGGAAATGACCACCGGGGAGCGACGGTGCAGGACGTCCGCCGCGCGCCTGGGCACAACCATTACGACCCCGATCGGGAGCCGTAGCCCATGAGCTCGATAGCCACGCTGGAGATCCCGCAAGACTTAAAGCCTGCGGACGGCCGCTTCGGCTGTGGCCCGTCGAAGGTGCGCCCTGAGGCGCTCCATAGCCTGGCGTCCGAAGGTGCGGCGGTGATGGGAACGTCACATCGCCAGCAGCCGGTCAAGACGCTCGTCGGTCGCGTTCGTGAGGGTCTCAGGCTCCTGCTGGGACTGCCCGACGGCTACGAGGTGGTGCTCGGCAACGGCGGAACCACCGTGCTCTGGGATGGCCTGGCCGCCGGGATCATCCGCGAGCGGTCGCTTCATCTCACCTTTGGCGAGTTCTCTTCGAAGTTCGCCAACGTCGCCGCCGGCGCTCCGTTTCTCGCCGACCCGGTGATCGTGAGCGCGGACCCCGGTGACGCGCCGGCGCCCACCTCGGACCCCTCGACGGACGTAGTGGCCTGGGCGCACAACGAGACCTCCACGGGCGTGATGGTGCCGGTGACCCGCCCCGCGGGCGACGCGCTCGTGCTGATCGACGCGACCTCGGGCGCCGGCGGCCTCCCGCTCGATGCCTCGGCCGCCGACGCCTACTACTTCGCGCCGCAGAAGTCGTTCGCGTCCGACGGCGGCCTTTGGCTCGCCGCGCTCAGCCCCGCCGCGATCGAGCGGATTGAGGAGATGGCCGGCGGCCAGCGCTGGATCCCCGAATCGCTCTCGCTCCAGACCGCGCTCGAGAACTCGCGCAAGGACCAGACCTACAACACCCCCGCGGTGGCCACCCTGTGGCTGCTCGCCGATCAGATCGACTGGATGCTTGACGGGGGTGGGCTCGACGAGTTCTGCGTCGCCCGCGTGCGCGCGTCCTCCGATCATCTATACGGGTGGGCCCAGGGCTCGGAGTACGCTACCCCGTTCGTGGCCGATCCGGCCAAGCGCTCGCTGGTGGTAGGGACCATCGATTTCGACGACTCGGTGGACGCCGCGGCCGTGGCGGCGGCCCTTCGGGCCAACGGCATCGTGGACACCGAGCCCTACCGCAAGCTCGGGCGCAACCAGTTGCGAATCGGCATGTTTCCAGCCGTCGACCCCGACGATGTGCGAGCGCTCACCGCCTGCATCGACTTCGTCGTGGAGCGCGCGGCATGACCCGTGTCCTCGTGGCGGAGAAGATCGGCGAGCCGGGGGTGCAGCTCCTGCGCGACGCCGGCTTCGAGGTGGAGCTGGGCTCGGGCTGGGAGGACGGCGAGCTGGAGCGCCGGATCGGCGAGTTCGACGGCATCCTGATCCGCTCCGCCACCAAGCTCACGGCCGGTTTGCTGGAGCAGGCCACCAACCTGAAGGCGGTCGGCCGCGCCGGGGTGGGCGTGGACAACGTGGACGTGGACGCCGCCACCAAGCACGGGGTGGTGGTGGCCAACGCGCCGCAGTCGAACGTGATCACCGCGGCCGAGCACACGATGGCGATGCTGCTGGCGCTGGCGCGCAACGTTGCCCAGGCTCACGGCTCGCTCACCGGCGGTGCCTGGGACCGCTCGAAGTTCAGCGGCGTCGAGCTGAACGACAAGGTGCTCGGCGTGCTCGGCTTTGGCCGCATCGGCCAGCTCGTGGCCCAGCGCGCGCTCGGCTTCGGCATGCGCGTGGTGGCCTTCGATGCCTACGTGGCCGAGGAGCGCTTCAGCGAGCTCGGGGTGGAGCGCGCCGCCAGCTCGGACGAGCTGTACGAGAGCGCCGACTTCATCACGATCCACCTGCCGAACACGCCCGAGACCACCGACTGGCTGGACGCCGAGGCCTTCTCGAAGATGAAGGACGGCGTACGCGTGATCAACGTGGCGCGCGGGCCGCTGCTGGTGGACCAGGCACTCCAGGACGCACTCGACTCCGGCAAGGTGGCCGGTGCCGCCCTCGACGTGTTCCGCGAGGAGCCTGTCACCGACCACCCGCTGTTCCGGTATGCCAACGTCGTGGTCACGCCGCACCTGGGCGCCTCGACCGCCGAGGCCACCGACCGCGCCGGCTACCAGGCCGCCGAGCAGGTGGTGGCGGCGCTGAGCGGCGGAGTTGTGACCAGCGCGGTGAACGTGCCGGCCGTGGCGCCCGAGGACTTCGAGGCGCTGGGTCCGTTCCTGCCGCTCAGCCTGGCGCTGGGCCGCATCGGCGTGGCCCTGGCCGAGGGCACGTCTGTGGACGCGATCGAGGTGGAGTACCGCGGCCGCATCGCCGAGCGCGACACGCGGCTGCTCACCGTGCAGGTGCTGAAGGGCGCGCTGAGCGGCCACACCGAGGAGGACGTGAACGACGTGAACGCCACCTCGGTGGCCGAGGAGCGCGGCATCACCGTGTCGCAGACCAGCACCGCGAACGCGCGCGACTTCACCGATCTCGTGCGGGTGAACGTGGTGAGCGGCGGGAAGAGCACCAGCGTGGTGGGCACCACGCTCGGCCAGCGCCACCGGCCGCACCTGCTCGAGGCCTGGGGCTCGCGCTTCAACGTTCAGCTCGAGCAGCACCTGGCGGTGTTCCGCTACCGCGACCTGCCGGGCATGCTCGGACGGGTGGGCACGGCGCTCGGCGAGGCCGGCATCAACATCGTCTCGGCGGCGGTGGGCAGGCGCCCGGACGACGGCGACGAGGCCGCGATGGTGGTCACAGCCGACGCCCCGATTCCCAAGGACGTGGTGGAGCGGATCGGCTCGGCCGAGGGCTTCGTGGCGGGGCGTACCGTAAGTCTTTGAGATGGACCTGCGTGAGCATCAAGCGCCCCTGAAACAGCGCTACCGCGACGATCCGGACGCGGCGCGCATCACCCTCACAGCCCGCGGCAGCGAGACCGACGCCCCGGTTGGGTGCAGCATCGACATCGGCCGCGCGGTCTATGAGGCCCAGGCTCACGCGGGAGTGGGCGGGGCCGGGACTGCGGCCTGCTCGGGCGACCTGCTGCTGGGCGCGCTGGCGGCCTGCGCCCAGCTCACCTGCCAAATGGTGGCCACCAGCACGGGCGTGCCGACGCGCAAGATCGAGGTGGTCGTGGAGGGGGACCTGGACCTGCGCGGCACGCTAGGCCTCGACCCCGAGGCCGAGGTGGGCTTCTCGGAGATCAGGACGCGCTTCGAGATCGAAGCCCCGGACGCGAGCGAGGAGCAGCTCGAGGGCCTGATGAGCCGGACCGAGCGCTACTGCACCGTGCTCCAGACCCTCACTGGACAGCCGCGCGTGACCACAGAGTTGCATCGCACCCTCTAAAGCGGGTCTCGAGGCCGATCATCCCGGACATGCGAATCGCGAAGCGACTGGTCCTTGCCTTCGGCCTGACCGCCGCGCTCGCTGCCGGAGGCGCCTCACAGGCGCTGGCCGCCAACGCCAGCGGAGCGCTTGAGTACTGCACCGGCTCCGACGCCTGCCGCTACTTCCCGAGTCCGCGCCTGCGCGTGACCTTCACCGCCGCCCCGGGTGAGGCGAACGTGGTGAGCGGAGTGGTCAACCCAAACTCCGTGCGCATCCGCGACGACGGCGCCACCATCACGGCGGGCGCCAGCTGCAGCTCGGTCGACTCGCACCAGGTGGACTGCGGCCCGCCCGGTCCCGAGGGCATGCTCGTGGAGGTACCAACCGGTGACACGGCCGACGCGGTGAACTTCGGCTTCGCCTCGCGGACCGACCTCGGCCCCGGCAACGACACCGGTCTGGGCGGCACGCAGCCCGACCTGGCCTCCGGCGGCGACGGCAACGACAGGCTGCTGGGCCGCGCGGGCGACGACACGCTCGACGGCGGGAACGGGAACGACTTCGTGGACGGCCAGGCCGGCAACGACGAGCTCACCGGCGGCTCCGGCAAGGACAGGGTGGTGGGCGACAGCGGCAGCGATCACGTCTCGGGCGCCACGGGTGACGACCGCCTAAGCGGCAACGCCGGCAACGACCGGCTGCTGGGCGGCGCCGGCGGCGACCGCCTGAACGGTGGGAGGGGCCAGGACCGCCTCAGCGGCGGCTCGGGGCGCGACTACATCGCCGCGGCCGACAACCAGCGCGACAAGGTGTTCTGCGGCCGCGGCAGGGACCGCGTGACAGCCGACCGCATCGACGTGCTGGTCGGCTGCGAGCGCGTCAGCTTTCGCTGACCAACCCTGTACCCTGAGCGGAGCGTGTCGTCTCTGCTCGACCTCCGGCTTCTCCTGCTTCTCCCCCCTCGGGGGGAATAACGCGTGGCGGCCGCTAGCCGCAAGCCAACGGGAGAACAAGGTTCGAGACAGAAGGAAGAAGCGATGAGAGACGACGCCGACCGAGTCAAGATCTTCGACACCACGCTGCGCGACGGCGAGCAGTCGCCGGGCATCTCGCTGAACAAGCAGGAGAAGCTCGAGATCGCCCATCAGCT
>DAIMGB010000161.1:0-5283 GCA_036724195.1 Thermoleophilaceae bacterium | reverse complement strand
GGCCTCGACCTACGACTACGGCCACTACGGAGTGCTGCTGAAGTCGAACGTGAAGGGCGAGTGGTGGCGCGCGAACGTGCAGGAGCGCGACGACGTGGTGGCGCTCGACGCGGCGATCCTGATGCACCCGCGCACCTGGGAGGCCTCCGGCCACCTCGAGGGCTTCACCGACCCGCTCGTGCAGTGCCTCGGCAAGTGCAAGAGGCGCTGGCGCGAGGACCACCTGCGCGAGGAGCAGTCCGAGGGCGAGCTGAAGTGCCCGGAGTGCGGCGGCGACCTGTCCGAGCCGCGCAACTTCAACCTCATGTTCGAGACCCACATGGGCCCGGTCCAGGACGAGGGCTCGGTGGTCTACCTGCGCCCGGAGACCGCCCAGGGCATCTTCGTGAACTTCAAGAACGTCCTGCAGTTCGCCCGCAAGAAGCCGCCCTTCGGGATCGCCCAGATCGGCAAGGCGTTCCGCAACGAGATCACGCCTGGCAACTTCATCTTCCGCACACGCGAGTTCGAGCAGATGGAGATCGAGTTCTTCACCCCGCCCGCCGACGCCCCGAAGTGGCACATGCACTGGATGGACGAGCGCATGCGCTGGTACAAGAAGCTCGGCATCCGCGAGGACAGGCTGCGGCTGCGCGAGCACGGCCCCGACGAGCTGTCGCACTACTCGAGCGCGACCTCGGACATCGAGTACCTCTTCCCGATGGGCTGGTCAGAGCTCGAGGGCATCGCCAACCGCGGCGACTTCGACCTGACCCAGCACCAGAACGCTTCCGGCGAGAAGCTCGACTACGTGGACACCGCCACCGGTGAGCGCTACGTGCCCTACGTGATCGAGCCCTCGGCCGGCGCCGACCGCGCGACGCTGGCGTTCATGGTGGACGCCTACGACGAGGAGGAGGTCGAGGGCCGCCAGCGCACGCTGCTGCGCCTGCACCCGCGGCTCGCTCCCGTGAAGGTGGCGGTGATGCCGCTCCTGAACAAGGAGGGCATGCCCGAGCTGGCGCGCGAGGTCTACCAGGAGCTGCGCCGCCGCCTGCCTGCCGAGTACGACCAGGGCGGGTCGATCGGCAAGCGCTACCGCCGCCAGGACGAGATCGGCACGCCATGGGGCGTGACCGTGGACCACCAGACCCTCGAGGACCGCACGGTCACCCTGCGCGATCGCGACACGCTCGACCAGTCGCGCGTCGCGATCGACGAGCTGGGCGACGAGCTTCAGCGCCGGCTGGACGCGCCCTGGCAGAGCCCGAAGCCGGCGGCGCCGTAAGCAGCCGGCTCGGCCGGCTGCGCACGGATGACGCTCTCTCCTCCTCCTAGCCCGCCAATCCGCGCAGCTCAGCCGCGATCGCGGCGTCGGACTCCGCGTAGCGCTCCTCGGTGCGGCGCCAGCGGGCGCCGTCCAGCATCTCCGTGCGCCTGTCGGCGAGGTGGTCGGCCACGCTCGTCACCCGCAGCTGTACCGCCGCCACGGGGGCCGAGGCGAGCCGCTCCGCCACCACCCGGGCCTCCCCGTACGCCGTGAAGGCCACGGCCTCACCGAGCAGGCAGAAGGCGACCTGCGGGTCGGCCTGCAGCCGGCGGAGCGTCTCCCGCCGGGCGCCCAGCGCCAGCAGCAGCCGGTCGGCGCCGGCCCGCACCGCGGTCGACACGGGGATCGCGTGGGGGCCGCTCACGCACAGCACGCCGGGCGTCCCCGGCTCCCAGCTCGGCAGCAACACCGGCCGAGCCTACGCCTGCGCGGCCGCGTGCCCCGAGGACTCGAAGGCCGCCTTGGGCAGCACCCGCTGGAGCGGGCGCGGCAGCCACCAGTTCCACAGGCCCATGATCTCCATCGTCGCCGGCACGAGGATCAGCCGTACCAGCGTCGCGTCCAGCGCGATCGCCACGGACAGCCCCAGCCCGATCTCCTTCACCGACGGCACGCCCGTGCCGGCGAAGACGGCGAAGACCGCCACCATGATCAGCGCGGCGCTCGAGATCGTCTTGGCGCTGGCCCGAAGCCCCTGCGACACGGCGAGCTGGGTGTCGCCGGTGGCGTCGTAGCGCTCGCGGATGCGCGAGAGCAGGAACACCTCGTAGTCCATCGACAGCCCGAACACGATCGCCAGCAGGAACGGCGGCGTCATCGCCTGGATGTAGCCGAGCGACTGGAAGCCGAGGAAGCCGTCCACCCAGCCCCACTGGAAGACAGCCACGAGCACGCCGTAGGCGGCGGCGACCGAGAGCAGGTTCATCAGCACCGCCTTGAGTGGCAGGAACACCGAGCGCAGCAGCACCAGCAGCACCAGGTAGCTGAAGGCCAGCACGAACACGAGGATCTTCCACATCGAGCCCGACACGAGGTCGACGAAGTCCTGGTTGAAGGCGGTGGCGCCGCCGACGTCGATCCGGGCCGCGCGCGCCAGGCCGGTCCCTGATCCGGCCTGGCTGCGCAGCCGATCCACGAACAGCTCGGTCTGCTTGCTCTCGAAGTCATGCCGGGGCTGCACGACGATCAGCGCCGAGCGCCCGTCGCGCGAGGGCCGCGGCGGCAGCACGCGTGCCGCCTCGGGGTCTGACCGCACTCCGCGCGCGTAGGCGGCGAGCAGGCGGCGGTTCTCCGGCGACGACGCACTGCCCGAGCGGAAGGCCGCGACCACCTGCGTGGGGCCGTTGGAGGCCGGCCCCAGCTCCTTGGCCGCCAGCTCGCTGCCCACGCGGGTCTCGTTGCCATTCGGGAACTGACGCAGCGCGCCGTTGCCGAAGTGCAGCGACAGCGCCGGGATCGCCATCACCAGCAGCACGCCGGCGGCGAAGGCCGCGGCCAGCACGGGCCGCCGCGTGACCCGCTCGGTCCAGCGCTCCCAGAAGCCGCCGCGCCGGCCGTCCGGGCTGGTCGAGCCTGCCCGTCGGCCTCGCGTTCGGAAGTTGCGCAACAGCACGCCGGTGACCACGGCCACGCGACCGCGCGCGTAGGCGCGCTTGCCGAGCAGCGCCATGAGCACGGGAAGCAGCGTGGTGGCGGCCAGGATCGAGACCGCCACCACCACGATCGCGCCCATCGCCATCGAGCGGATCGTGGTCGAGTCCACCAGCCAGAGCCCGGCGAGGGAGACCATCACGGTGATGCCCGAGAAGGCGACAGCCAGACCAGATGTGCGCAGCGCCACGCGGCGCGCCTCGACCGGCTCGGCGCCGTCGCGGATCTCCTCGCGGTAGCGCGCCAGCACGAACAGCGAGTAGTCCACCGCCACGCCAATCCCGATCATCGAGGCGATGTTCGTCACGAACACCGACATCTCGGTGGTCTGCGAGAGGAAGTAGATGACCGCGCCGGTGATCCCGACGCTGGCGAAGCCGAGCGCCAGCGGCAGCGCCGCCGCGGCCAGCGAGCCGAACACCGCCAGCAGGATCAGCAGCACGATCGGAAAGCCGGCGGACTCCGCGGTGGCGAGGTCCTTCTTGGTGAGGTCCTGCATGCCGGCCCAGAGCGCCTGCTGGCCGACCAGATAAGGCTGCACCCTGTCGCGCGGCGGGCCCCCTGCCCCGATCGCCTTGCGCAGATCCACCGCCATGTCGGCGATCTGGTTGTGCGCGCCGGAGGCCTGCAGCGGAACCACCGTCACCAGGCCGTCGCCCGCCTGGCGCTTGGCGGCTGCCTCAGCGGCGTCCGTCAGCTCGACGTTCGGCAGCCGCGCTGCCTCCGCGTCCACGTGGTCGATCTGCGCGCGCACGTCCGCGGCGCTCGCGCCCGGGCGCCGAGCCAGGACCGCCGCCAGCGAGTCGCGCTCCGCTCCCTTGAACCGGGTCAGTGCCTGATCGACGCGCTCGGAGCCCGAGCCCGGCGCGGTGAAGCCGCCGCCGGTGAGGTTCTCGGTCTGCTTGGTGGCGAAGGGCGCCGCGGCCAAGAGCAGCACGATCCAGGTGCCGAGCACGAGCCAGCGACGGCGCTCGAGGAAGCCTCCGAGCCTGTCCATCGCGGCCTGCACCCGCGGATCGTAACCCGCCGCTGGCGGTCCGTTAAGTGAGAGAGGTCACGTGGCGCCGAGCAGCCGGCGCGCGGCCTGCACGGCCAGCTCGAAGCTCGGTTCGCTGCGCCAGGCGGGATCCGACAGCGCCTGGATGCCCAGCCCGTCGCCGAGCGCGAACAGCACGGAGGCCACCACCTCCGGCTCGGCCTCGAGGCTGACCACCCCCTCACTTTGCTTCTGGCGCAGCGCGGCGGCCAGCTGCTCGCGCCAGCGCCGGTAGAGCTCGGCCAGCTCGGCGCGCAGCTCATCGCTGTGGCGCGACGCCGAGAGCAGCTCGTAGATCACCGCCTGGCTATCGGGCTCGTCGTCGAGGAAGTCCTCGAGCTCGCGGCGCAGGGCCGCCAGGATCGCGTCCGGCGAGTCGGCGCCGGCGAGGCGCTGCTCCATCGCGCGGATGCGCACCTCGCAGTCGTGGCGGCAGACCTCCACAAGCAGCCGCTCCTTGGTGCCGAAGTGGTAGTGCAGAAGGCCGCGCGACACGCCGGCCTCGCGGGCCACGTGATCGAAGGTCGATGCCGCCGCGCCGCGCGAGCCGACGCTGGCGCGCATGGCGGCGATGATGCGGCCGGGGGCTTCAGCCATGGGGAGACGATATGAAAAGGGCGCCCCTGGGGGCGCCCTCTTCGGCGTTGGGTGTAGCCGCGGGGGCTAGGTGGTGCCCACTGGCTGGCTGGAGCTGGTGGTGGAGCCCGGCGTAGTGGTCGCCGTGTACTCGAACTCCTCCTCGGCGCCGAACAGCGCGTCCAGCACCTTCTTGCGAAGGTCCTCGCTGAGGGCGAGCGCGAGCCCACCGCCCACGAGGGCGACAAGCAGCAGCCGGCCGAGGCCGCGCCGCTTCTTCTTCTTCTTGCCCCCGCGCAAGGCGTCGGCAGCGTCGCGTAGCGAGCTGGCCGCCTCCTTGAGCTCCTTCTGCGTCTTCTTGTCCTCGGTGAGGGCCTTCACCGGCCCCTTCCCGTTGATGCGCGTGTACGCCTTCTTCGCGGACTCGAAGGCTGTGCGCAGGTTGTCACGCAGCTCCTCGTCTTCCACGAGACGCTGCACGTACTCGTTCGACCGCACCGCCTTGCCCGCGGACACCGCGCCCTTGCCGGCCTTCTCGGCCTTCTTCTTGGCTGCCATTGCTCTCCTCGAATCCGCTTCCGCTGTTTGCGAACAGTACCCGGAAAGGGGCCTGCTCACCCCGGCTGCGACTCAAGAGCCGCATCCAGCACCTCGTCAACGTTGTCCACGAGCACGAACTCCATCTCCTTGCGGAGGTGCTCGGGGATGTCGT
>DAIMGB010000160.1:0-5287 GCA_036724195.1 Thermoleophilaceae bacterium | reverse complement strand
TGGCCGATCTCGCCGGCCGTCCCTCCGGCGCCGCGAAACAGACGGCCTTCGACGATCAGCCCGGCGCCGATGCCGGTGGCGACCTTCAGGTAGGCCAGGCTGTCGCTGCCCAAGCCCGCACCGAAGCGGTGCTCGGCGAGCGCGCCGAGGTTGGCGTCGTTCTCCACCTGCACCGGCAGGCCGAGCCGGTCGGACATCTCACCGGCCGCGCTCACGCCGGCCCAGCCCGGAAGGATGGTCTCCGAGCCGAGCGTGCCGCGGAGCTGCACCGGCCCGGGCAGGCCCATGCCCACGCCCAGGACCCGGTCACGTGGGATCCCCGCGGTGTCGAGCACCTCTTCGACCAATTCGGCCGCCGCCTGGAAGCCCTCGTGCGCTTCATAGTCGTCGCGCATCTCGCGCCGTCGCTCGGCGAGCACGGTGTGAGAGAGGTCAGCGACCGCCACGGCGAGGTGGCGCTTGCCGAAGTCGATGCCCACGGCGGTCTGTGCCGACGGATTGAGCGCGATGAGCGAGGGCGGCCGCCCCGACCCGCCCGTGGGCTGGCTGCCGTTGCTCTCGCTGGAGACGATGACCCCGTCGCGTTGCAGTTCGGCCACGATGCTCGAGACCGTGGATCGCGCGAGCCCAGTGCGCCGCGCCAACTGCGCGCGGCTTGCCGTGCCGAGTGCGTTCAGGGCCTCGACCACACGGCCGGTGTTGGACTCGCGCAGGGCTCCCAGCGAGCCGGTCGCATTGCTCTCCATCCCAGAGCGATTCTCTTCGCACAGGGATGGCTATGTCAAGTCCCGATCAAAAGATCGGCGATTAAGGCTTGAATATGTTCGTTTCCCGAACTAACCGCCGGCCGTCGCGCCGGCGTTCGAGCTCCACCTGCTCCACGCCGTCACGCGTACCCGGCTCCCTTATTGCGATACGGTCGCGTTAGCGGTGATCTCGATCGAACGCTGGTCGCGCGTCAAGTCCGCGCTCACCCCCGCCGAGTGGAGGCGAGCCGCGCTGCTTGCCGCCGTCGTGCTCGGGCTGCACGCCGTCGGCTTCTTCATCCTGATCGCGGGCGGCGCCTTCGGCCTCGGAGTGGGCATCACCGCCTACACGCTGGGGCTGAGGCACGCCTTCGACGCCGACCACATCGGCGCGATAGACAACACCACCCGCAAGCTGATGAACGAGGGCCAGCGCCCCCTCAGCGTGGGGTTCTTCTTCTCGCTCGGCCACTCGACGATCGTGTTCGCGCTGGGCGTTGCCGTCACCTTCGGCGTGCGCGGGCTGAGCGGCGCCGTCGAGAACGACAGCTCCACCCTGCACACGGCCACCGGCCTAGTAGGGCCGGTGGTGTCGGGCTCCTTCCTGTTCCTGATCGGCATCCTCAACCTGCTGATCCTGATCAGCATCCTGCGGATCCTCCGGCGCATGCGCCAGGGGCACTTCGACGAGCAGGAGCTCGAGCGCCAGCTGAACGCGCGCGGCTTCATGAGCCGCTTCTACGGGCGCGCGACGCGCGCGATCAGGAAGCCGTGGCAGATGTACCCGCTCGGCTGCCTCTTCGGCCTTGGTTTCGATACCGCCACCGAGGTGGGCCTGCTGGTGCTGGCCGGCGGCGCCGCGGCCAGCGGCCTGCCCTTCTACGCGCTGATCTGCCTGCCGATCCTGTTCGCCGCGGGCATGTCGCTGTTCGACACGCTTGACGGGGCGTTCATGAACTTCGCCTACGGCTGGGCCTTCTCGAAGCCGATCCGCAAGATCTTCTACAACATCACGATCACCGGGCTGTCGGTGGCGGTGGCTCTGCTGATCGGGTCGATCGAGCTGCTGGCTGTGCTGGCGGACAGGCTGTCTCTCACGGGCGGGGTATGGGGCTTCGTGTCACACCTGGACCTGAACCTCGTGGGCTACGCGATCGCCGGCCTGTTCGTGCTGACCTGGGCTCTGGCACTCGCGGTCTGGCACTTCGGCCGCTTCGAGGAGCGCTGGAGTGACTGAGGCTCCCGAGCGCACGCCGCTCCGCTTCGAGGGGGCCGAGGAGGTGGTGAGCGCGCTGCGGAGCGCCGGCCACCGCGTGTCGCTGCCGGCGCGGATGGTGCTGGGCGCCCTGTTCACGGCCGACGAGCCGCTGACCGCCGAGCGCATCGCCGCCGGTCTCGACGGGCGACTGCCCGAGCTGGAGCTGACCTCGGTGTACCGCAACCTCGAGCGCCTGCAGCAGCTCGGAGTGGTCAGCCACGTCCACGCCGGGCACGGTGCCGGCCTCTACGCCCTGGCTCAGGGCCGCGACCTCGAGTACCTCGTGTGCGCGCGCTGCGGCCGGGTGCGCGCCGTCGAGCAAGGTCAGCTCGACCGGGTCCGCGAGTCGATTGCCGCGGACTTCGGCTTCCAGGCGAGCTTCAGCCACTTCCCGATCCACGGCGTCTGCGAGAGCTGCGCCGCCGCCGAGGAAGGCGGCTAGCCGACGATCGGCAGGTCGCGCTCGTCGGACAGCTTGTGCAGCGCTCGCTGCATGGTGCCGGTCACGAGCTCATAGGCCTCGTCCAATTCCGGCTTCGGCCCGAGCCGCTTCTTCAGGTCGATCTTCGGCAGCGCCCGCACCGTGATCTTGGCGGGCAGCGGGATGCGCCCGGGCAGGTCCATGAACGTGATCCCGAAGGGTGGTGCGAGCTGTGCGGGGAACACCTTCACGCGGAACAGGTCGTTCAGCCGCAGCAGCTTCGCCAGGTCGCGGCCCTGGCCGAGGAAGAGCGCCGTCTCCTGGCCACCGATCGCCACGATCGGGACGATCGGCACGTCGTGTTCGATTGCCAGCTTCAGGAAGCCGGTGCGGCCGGCCATGTCGATCTTGGAGGACTCCCAGCTGGGCCGGTAGGTCTCGTGGTCGCCGCCCGGATACACGAGCAGCGCGGCGTCTCGCTCCAGCGCCGCCGCCATGTTGTCCGGCGACGCGGGGACGCCGCCGTAGCGCGCCAGGCTCGCTCGCGCACCTGGCAGCTGGAAGACCAGGTCGTGAACCAGCTGGTGGAAGCGGCGCGTCACGCCGAAGTGGTAGTAGAACGCCTGCGCGAACACGAACGTGTCGGCGATCAGCGTGCCGCCGGAGTGGTTGCCCACCAGCAGCACGGGCCCCTCGGCTGGGATGTTCTCCAGGTCGCGCACCTCGGCGCGGAAGTAGACGTCGGCCATCATCCGCATCGCCGGCAGCGTGCGGCGCACGTATTCGGGCTCCCACTCGTCCAGCCAGTCCCCGTTGTGGCCGTTGCCGCCCAGCGGGTTGATCGCGCTGGCTACGTCGCCGGCGGTCGCTCCCACCATGCGGGCCGAGCCGGCGGCGGCGCCCAGGACGCGCTCGACGATGCCGTCGCTCACGCGGCCGCGCTCTCGTCCGGCTCGTGCGCGCGGGCGGCGTTCTCGGCGATGGCGTCGGCCAGCCGCTCCCAGAGCCCCCGCGGCAGGTCGTGGCCCATGCCTTCGATCACCATCAGCTTTGCGTTCGGGATCGCCTTCGCGGTGGCCCGGCCGCCCGAGGGCGCGATCATCTTGTCGTCGCTGCCGTGTATCACGAGCGTGGGGGCATTGATGCGGCGCAGGTCGGCGGTGCGGTTGCCGGCGCCCACGATCGCGGCCAGCTGGCGCCCCGTGGCCGACGGGCTGATGCCGCGGCGGAAGCTCGCGCGCGCCAGCTCGCGGAACTCGTCGTCGTCGCGCTCGAACCCCGGCGACCCGATCACGTCGAACAGGCTGCGTGCCCGCTCGATGTACTGCTCCTCGTCCGCGGGCGGGCGGCCCAGCAGGTAGGGGATGACGCGCGGCGACTGCAGGCCCACGAAGCGGCCGCCGGTGGTGGACATGATCGAGATCAGCGACAGCACGCGCTCGGGATGGTGCACCGCCATCACCTGGGCGATCATGCCGCCCATCGAGGCGCCGGCCACGTGGGCCCGCTCGATCCTGAGCGCGTCGAGCAGCCCGAGCCCGTCGTCGGCCATGTCGTCGAGCGTGTAGGCGGCGTTGCGCGGCTTGCGCCGCAGCAGCTCAACCGCGCCCGGCGGCTTGACGCCGCTGAAGCGCGTGGAGCGGCCGACGTCGCGGTTGTCGTAGCGGATCACGAAGAAGCCGCGCGACACGAGCTCCTGGCAGAACTCCTCGCGCCAGGCAAGCATCTGCGTGCCGAGGCCCATCACGAGCAGCAGGGCGGGGTCGCTCCGGTTCCCAAAGGTCTCGTAGCAGAGCTCGACGTCGCCGACCGTGACGAGCTGCTCGCTCATCGAGGCTCCAGAACGATCAGCGGGATCTCGCGGTCGGCGCGCTGCTGGTAGTCGCCGAAGCCGGCGTAGGTGTCCACCACCATCTCCCACAGGCGGCCGCGCTCCTCGGGCCGCGCTACGCGAGCGCCAACGTCGCGGCGCTCGGAGCCCACCTGGACGGTGGTGGCGGGGTTGGCGCGCAGGTTGTGGAACCAGGCCGGGTTCTTGGGGTGGCCGCCCTTCGAGGCCACCAGCACGAGCTGGTTGCCGTCGCGGGTGTACACGAGGGGCGACGTGCGGTGCTGCCCGCTCTTCGCGCCCACGTGCTCGAGCAGGAGCATCGGCGGCAGGCCCGGGACGCGGTGCCCCACCAGGCCGTGCGTGGCGCGGTAGGCCAGCGCGTGGCCCTTCATCAGCCGGCCGAGCAGCGGCCAGCCGCGTTCCACCACGTCGAGGTAGCCCATGAGGCTTACCTACCCACTGAGTCGCGGCTCGACACGATCTGCTCGCGCTCGGCCAGCCGGTTGTCGCGCCGCAGCTGGGCCTCGCGCTCGCGACGCCGCTCGTCCTCGGTCTGCGGAGCCAGCGGCGGCACCTCCGTGGGACGCCCGTCCTCGCCGAGCGCCACCATCGTGAGGTAGGCGGTGGAGGTGTGCTTGACCTCGCCCGTCCGCGGGTGCTCCGCCTCAACCCTCACGCCGACCTCCATCGACGTGCGCCAGACGGCGTTGACGCTCGCTCGGCAGGTCAGCAGGCAGCCGATCTGGACCGGGTCGATGAACGTCATGCGGTCCATCGCGGCCGTCACGACCCGCTGGCCGCAGTGGCGGATGGAGGCGATGCCCGCCGCCTCGTCGCACATCTTCATCACGACGCCGCCGTGCACGAAGCCGGCCGAGTTGGCGTCCGCCATCCCCATCCACCTGACCAGGACCGATTGCGAATCCTTGGCGGGCTTGGCCTCCACGGGAGCGATGCTATGTCAGCGGTGGGCTCGCCGGCGCGGACGCATGGCGCTCGGCGTAGGGTGTCCGGGTGCCCAGCAGGCTTGA
>DAIMGB010000159.1:3314-5299 GCA_036724195.1 Thermoleophilaceae bacterium | reverse complement strand
TCATCGACCGCGGCTACGGCCTGCTGCGCTGGGCCCCGGTGCTGGCGCTGGCCTTCGCGGGACTGTGGTGGCTGTGGCGCTCGCGTCGCGACGGCCTGGCTCGGGCGATGCCGGGAGTGCGCGACATCGAGCTGACGGCGGGCCTCTGTGCCCTGGTGCTGGCGGCTCAGCTGCTGGTGGCCGTGTTCGGGGCGCCCACGATGTTCGGCTTCTGGTTCCCCGGCCGCCAGCTGCTGGCCGCGCTGCCGCTGGCCATTCCCCTGACAGCCTGGGGCTTCCGCCACGCGCCGCGCACCGGCCTGGCGCTGAGCGCCCTCACGCTCGGCGCGTCGGTATGGCTGGAGCTCCACGCCCGCGTGGGCGGCGGCTCGCTCGTGACCGGCCTGCCGGAGGCGCCGTTCGGCCCGCTCACGCGCGTGCTGCCCGCCTTCAACGGGCATGGCGAGTGGCCGTTCTGGCTGGCGGGCGCGATCGGCGTCGCGCTGGCGGCGCTCTTCGCCCGCGAGCTCCGCCGGCCGACCAGCGTCAGGCGCGCCTACTAGGAGCTGCCGATGATCACGCCCACGGCGGCCACCACCGCGCCGCCCAGCGTGACCTGAATCAGCGACGTGGCGAGCGGGACGTCGAGGAAGCGCTTGCGGATCACGGCGATGGTCATCAGCTCGATGGCCACCACGACGTAGGCGACCTTCAGCGCCTGGCCGACGTCATTGATCAGGAACGGGAGCGCGTGCATGGTGCCCCCGGCGAAGGTGGCGCCGCCCGTGATGACCCCGCGCACGAGGCTGGTGCCGCGGCCAGTCAGCGAGCCGTCGTCGGAGAGACCCTCGGAGAGGCCCATGCTGATGGCGGCGCCGAGCGCCGCCGCGAGACCCACCAGGAGCGCGGCGTGCGAGCCCGACAGGTAGGCGACGGCGAAGATCGGCGCGAGCGTGGAGATGGTGCCGTCGATCAGCCCGATCAGGCCGGGCTGGACGTACTGGAGCACGGCCGTGCGCTCGTCGGTGGCGCGAAAGTCGGTGATGATGTCGCCCACGGGCTTCATGTGCACCACATATTATTGCGAATCAGTTAGAATAAGGGTCGCCTAATGACTGTGGACGCCCTCGACACCCGGTTGGAGCGCGACCTTCGCGAGCGCGGCCTGCGCGTGACACCCCAGCGCCTGTTGATGCACCGCGCCCTTCGCGAGCTCGATCGCCACGTGACCGCCGAGGAGCTACTGGCCGAGGTCTCCAAGCATCTGCCGAACGCCTCCCTCCCCACCGTGTACGCCACGCTCGAGCTGTTCGAGGAGCTCGGGATCGTGCATCGCGTGCCCACCAGCGGCGGTCCCGCGCTCTACGACCCCCGCACCCACGCCCACCACCACCTGCAGTGCCGGAGCTGCGGAAAGGTCGAGGACCTCGACACGCCGGTGGACGCGGCACCCGTCATCCGGGCCGCCATCCGGCGCGGCTTCAGGCCGGATGGGGCTGAGCTTGTGCTGAGCGGGCTGTGCGCCCGCTGCGCCAGTAGCCGCGGAAGCGGCGCCTAAACGCACCAGGGCGTTCGGCGTAGAGACGCTCGCCGAGCACGAAGGCATCCGCCTGCAGCTCGCCCCGCCGCAGCTCGATCACGTCGTTGAGCTCCTGCACGGCGTAGAGCCCGCCGGCCGCCGCCGCGTGCTCCTTCGCCCACTCCGCGAGCCCCGCGAGGTCGTGGTCGTCGCCGAGGTGGTCGGAGAGCTCGTGGGCCTGTTCGGAGAGCGGGTCGATGGCCTCCGGCCAGGAGCACTGGAGCAGCACGTGGTGGTACCAGAGGTCCTTCGCGCGCTTGCGCCACTCGTGCAGCCGCTCCGCCGAGGGATCGTCCTTCGCGGCCCGGAACGCGTTGCGGCCGCGCGCGTAGACCTGGCGCAGGCCGTCCTCGAGCGCGTCGAAGCCGTCGGCCTGAAGCGGCCAGTCGTCCACGCGGTCCCACACCTGCTCGAGCAGCTCCACGGC
>DAIMGB010000159.1:1475-3304 GCA_036724195.1 Thermoleophilaceae bacterium | reverse complement strand
GTCCTCGGGCTTGCGGCCCTCGAGCGCCTGGCGAAGCCCGCCGGAGGCGTCCGGTGGCAGCTCCTTCGGGTAGCGCTCGGCGAGCTTGTCGAGCGTGGCCACCATCACGTCGGCGTCGCGCACGCCTGAAAGCAGCCGCCCGGTGTCCCGGAAGGCGGCGCTCTCGCGCTTGTAGGCCTTCTCGCCGAGCTCGCCCCGCACCAGCCGCACCAGGCCGCGCAGCTTCTTCATGTCCTTGCGCGCCTCGTGGACCGCCTCCTCGGGCGTCGAGTCGGCCTTGCCCCGCAGCTCCTCGAGCGCGTGGTCGATGCGGCCGAGCGCGATTCGCCGAATCCCGTCCGGCACCGCCTCGTCGTCCTTCAGCCGGTAGGCGCGCGACGGCCCCGGTCGCGCGAAGCGGTCGTGTGCGAGCTTGCCGGCGGCCACCGCCACGGGCCCGAGCCTACCGCCGGAGGCCGCGCTGGTCGTTGCGCTGGTACCGCTGGTCTGGCGCAGGCCGCATGAGCGTGCCGCCACGCGAGCGGCGGATGAAGTAGACGATCACCGTGGCGAACAGGATCGAGAGCGTGATCCCACCAAAGTTGCGGCCCCAGATGGCCATCGTGACCAGACCGGCGATGAACGAGCCCAGGAGGCCCACGCCGATCGTGGCGAGGATGCCCATCGGGTCGCGGCCCGGCAGCGCCAGCCGCGCCAGCGCGCCCACGAAGAGGCCGCTGACCGCGAGCGCTATGAGGTAGACGAACAGGCCCATGCCCGCATCCTAGAGCTCGCGCTCGAGCAGCTTGGCCGCCGCGCTGGCCGGGTCGAGCCGCCGGGCGACCACCTCGTCGAACAGCTCCTGCACGGACTCGTCCTCGTGCACCGACGCCTCGAGCTTCCGCCGCAGCCGGGCGGTGGCCAGCGCGAGCACCTCGTTCATCAGGTTGCGCCGCCGGCGCTCGGCCAGCGTGCCCTCCTTCTCGATGAACTCGCGGTGCTCGGCGATCTTCTCGGTGAGCTCCTCGACGCCCTCCGCGCGCGACGCCTCGGTCTTCACGATCGGCACGCGCCAGCCGTGCTGGTCCCCCAGGGAAAGCACCCCCCGGATCTCGCGCACCATCGTGTCGGTTAGCGGGTGGTCGGACTTGTTCACCGCGATCACGTCGGGGATCTCCATCACGCCCGCCTTGAGCGCCTGGATCGAGTCGCCAGAGCCGGGCATGAGCACCAGCACGATCGTGTCGGCGTGGTCGATGATGTCCACCTCGGCCTGCCCCACCCCAACGGTCTCGAGGAAGACGTCGTCCTTGCCGCTGGCGTCCATCAGCAGAGCGGCCTGCAGCGTGGCCTCTGACAGGCCGCCCAGCGAGCCGCGGCTGGCCATCGAGCGGATGAACACGCCGGGGTCGAGGAAGTGGTCGGCCAGCCGGATGCGGTCGCCGAGCAGGGCGCCCTGGGTGAATGGCGAGCTGGGGTCGATCGAGAGCACGGCCACCTCGCGGTCGCGGGCACGAGCCAGCTCCACGAGCTTGCCGATCAGGGTGGACTTGCCGACCCCGGGCGGCCCGGTGAAGCCCACCACGGCCGCGCGGCCGGTCTTCGGATAGACCTCGCGCACGAGCGCCCAGCCCTCGGGATCGTCGTTCTCGACCAGCGTGATGGCACGCGCGAGCGCGCGCTTGTCGCCGTCGAGCAGTCGCTCGGCGAGGTCGGCTGCGGTGCGTCCGCGGGCGGCCATCGAGCCGCTCATCCTACGGGCGCCGCTAGCGGACGGCGAAGACCAGGGCGGTTCGCACCGGGTGGCGGGGCCGGCCCTTCGAGTGCGACCAGGACAGATGGAGGTGTGG